>NZ_AYTE01000001.1:0-215711 GCF_000506245.1 Williamsia sp. D3
CGGTGGCCCGCTGGCGGGCGCGCCGATCGTGATCGCGTGTGGGGCGCGTCATCGCGGGCTTCCGGGGCCACGACGCCCGTCGGCGGTGGCGTTCGTCGCTCGGGAGCACGTCATGGTTGTCAATTCTCTGCTCCGCTAACGGGTTTGCCCTGAATTTGAGCCCGGCGCGCCGCCGGTTGGGGGAAGAACATTGGTGAATCCGGGTGTGGTGGCCGGATTTGCCGGAGTCTGCGGCTGGGCCGGCAGCGGTCCGCTGGTCGACTCCTCCGGCGGCGCACCGTTCACGGGGGCACCCTGCTCGACCGGAGCGCCTTGCTGAATCGGGGTTCCTTGTTGAACCGGGGTGCCCTGCTGGCCCGGTGTGGGGGCAGGCGAGGTTCGCGATGGATCCGAGTTCGCCGAAGAGGTCGAACGCGGAGTGTCGTTGAGTGAGGGCGCTTTTGGTCCGTCCGCCGGTGTGATGTCACCGACAACCGTTGATCTGCCGTCGGTGCCGACGACCAGGCGCGGTACGTCCGTGACGGGGATCATCCCGAGACGCCCTGCCTTGTCCGACAATTCGGGCGCAGAATCGCCTGACTCGTAGGTCTTGACGAGTGCGTTGAGACGGTCCGACAGCTGCTCGTTCTGCTCCCGGGCCACACCGAGTTGATACGAATCCTGAGCCGATTTCGTCGACAGCCACAAGGTGAGCGCCAGACCTGCCAACAGCAATCCGACCACCACCACCGCAAAGGGGATCCGCCGTGCGGCCTTGATCGGTGACGTGACGAGGCGAGCGACAAGATTCGAATCTCGTTCGTTCGCAACGGTTTCACTCGTCGCCCGCAGGGCGTCGCGTCGGTCACGCGACCGCACTGGCGCATTCGGCTCGCGCACAAGGCGTTTGCGTCGACGCTCGAGTGCCCTTTGCGCGGCCGCCGATCGCTGCCGGGTACCGGGCTCGGCCGTGCGACGACTCCGGGCACCGGGCTGATCATCGACTACGGTCACGGATTCCTCCTGGCGATTCGTTCGACTGCACGTACCCGCACCGAGGCCGAGCGTGGATTCTGTTCGATCTCGGCGTCCGAGGCACGCTCCGCTCCGCGGGTGATGAGCTCGAATTCGGGTGCGGTACCGGGCAAGTCGACGGGCAGCCCGCGCGGCGACGTGGATGTGGACCTGGCGACGAATTCACGTTTGACGATCTTGTCCTCGAGTGACTGGTAGGCCATGATGGCCAGCCGGCCTCCGACGGCCAAGTTGTCCAAGGCGGCAGGCAGCGCGTTGCGTAGCGACGTCAACTCACTGTTGACCTCGATCCGCAATGCCTGGAATGTGCGTTTGGCGGGATGTCCACCGGTTCGGCGCGTTGCTGCCGGGATGGCGCGGTACAGCAGTTCGACAAGCCGTCCGCTTGTCGTGAACGGCTCGGTCTCCCGCTCGCGCACGATGGCCGAGGCGATCTTGCCTGCGAACCGCTCGTCGCCGAATTCGGAGAGTATGCGCGCGATCTCCCCGTGTGAATACGTGTTGAGCACGTCGGCGGCGGTGAGGTCGTCGGCCGGGTTCATCCGCATGTCCAAGGGCGCGTCAACCGAGTAGGCGAACCCTCGTTCGGGTTGATCGAGCTGCATGGAGGAGACACCGAGATCGAACAATCCCGCGTCGTACGATTCGACACCCGCCTGCCGGAGCGCTTCGGCCACGGCGTCGTAGCGTTCGTGAACGAAAGTGATGCGGTCACCGAACGCCGACAGTCTGTCGCGGGCGAGTTCGAGAGCATTCTCGTCTCGATCGATCCCGATGATCGCGGCACCGGGGAAGGTTTTGGCCACGAGTTCGGTGTGGCCGCCGGCTCCGAGTGTGCCGTCAAGATAGGTCGCGCCTGTGCCGTCGTCGTGATGACGGGTGAGTGCGGGAGTGAGGAGTTCGACCATTCGCGCCGCCATCACCGGGACATGCCCGAATCGGCCCTCGACGTGATCCACGGTACTGCTGCCCTTCGTGCGGTGTGGGTACCGGAAAGACCGGCACCGCGGCGTCGATGGAATGCCGAACTCCGCGTAGAGCCGAAGCTCGAGTGGCGGGTGGATCCTGGTCCCTGCCCGATCGGCGAACCTGGCGCTGGGGAAGTGCGTCAGGGTCGGATCGGGCAGAGGCCTCGATGCACCCACGTGAGTTCTCTTCTGGTCCCGGCCTACAGAACCGTGTCCAGAGCGTCGAACCCAACGCTCGAATAGTTCTCCTCGTGCTCGTCCTGGTAGTCGCGCCAGGTCTGCGCGTCCCAGATCTCCAAGTGGCTCATGTTGCCGATCACCACACATTCTTTGGCCAACCCCGCATATCTGCGGTGGTCGACCGACAGGGTTATCCGGCCCTGCCCGTCGGGGCGTTGCTCATCGGTCGCCGAACTGAGTTGCCGCTGGAAGGCCCGGGCAGCGGGATCGTTCTTCGAGGCGGCCAGAACTCGTTTGGCCAACTCGTAGAAGTCATCTCGCAGGTACACGGCAAGGCTGCGGTCTTGACCTTTTGTGATCATCACGCCTCCTGCCAGTACGTCTCGGAACTTCGCGGGCAACGTGAGCCGCCCCTTGTCATCGAGCTTGGGCGTGTAGGTGCCGAGGAACATAGCGTCAGCCATGTCGACACCTCCAGCCCGAGGTCAGTGGGGAAAGTCCGGTTCTCTCCCACCAACGATCACCACTGTACCCCACAACACTCCACTTTCCACCCCAAAGTCCGCGTTGAACCCGACTGCTCGCCTAAAACTGCAGGTGAAAACCAAATCGACCGTGGGGGGTAAAATCTGCCATGGCGTGTCAGCACCGGTTGACCAGCTCAAAAGCGCGACACAGGTGCCCCTCCAGTCACAACTGCAAGAGAAACCGGCCATGGTGGGAGAAAGTGGGGAACGGGGTGGAGAGTGGGCGCTCAGCCCTTTTGAACAAACAAAAACCGCGTATCGCTGATGCGATACGCGGTTTGAGAGGTCTGTCGAGGGGCTTGCGGCCTACTCCTCTTCGAACCGACGATTGAAACGCTCTTCCATCCGCTCGGAGAACTTCCTCCCCCGTTGCTCGCGGCCGGACGAGCCACCACGTGGCGACTGGGGTCCCGCAGCAGCGTCGCGAGTCGGAGTTGATCCGGCACGCGATCCCCACAGGGCCAGCAGTCCGGCACCGAACATCACGAGGAAGCCGATCAGACTGATGATTGGGAAGCCGCCGAGTCGAACCTCGACGACAACTCCGCCGATCAGCAGGAACAAGCCCACGAGGAACAACACAGAGGCCTGTAGACGACGCCGAGCAGTGGAACCGCCGAAGCGACGCGACCGCACGTTCGAAGCAAACTTCGGGTCTTCGGCGTACAGAGCGTTTTCGATCTGTTCGAGCATGCGCTGCTCGTGCTCTGAGAGTGGCACCCGCCCCTCCTTCAGCACATGGTTTCGGTAGGGCTCACGGGGAGGCAGATTCCGGTTGCCCGAGTCCACTTTGGTGGGCTCACCTGAAATGATACGAGGTGTTGGGATTCTCGACCACCATTCCCTGGCACGAGTTGGTGAAGAAGGCCCTGAACGGCCGAAATTTGAGACATCAAGCCGCTCCCGCCGGAAAATTTGACGACTTTCCTTGCTCGCGACGCACCATTTCCATCTCGACAACGTGAAGGAACTCGTCGACACGGACGCGCAGCTCGTCGATCTGGGCCGAATCGACGGCCCGGATGCCGGCTTCGGCGTCAGCGCGCAGCCGCGACAGACCCGCGAAGTAGGTTGCCCAACCGGTCATCTCCGGGAGGGCATGCGGCAGACGGGACCAGGCGCTGCGCGAGCCGCGACGACGGGTGGGCCGTTCGGCCACGGCAAGCGCGGCGCCGGCACCCCGAAGAGCGGCTTGATAGAGGGCACTGAACTCGTCGGTGGGATCTGTGACGATGTCGGACTCGCGCAGCCGAACCTCGGCGCGTTCCAGGAGATCGCGTGCCGCGATGATCTGCGACGGCTCGAGCCTCGAGGCTTCGGACGTCCGGTTGCGAGCTGCGCCACGTGAACGCTGGGCGGTTGTCGGCGACATCTGCTCTACTCCCTTCTCCCGGAGGTGAACTGTGGAGGGTTCGGTCCGATGGCCCACGCTTCCCTCGTCGACCATCGGACCGTCCTCGCGTCTTGCGGGCAACGATGCGGCGTAGCCTTTGCGGAGGTTGAAGCCTCGAACACCCGTTCGACATATTCAATATACCTACGACGGTGTGAACCCTCAAGCGAAGAAGGCGGAAACTTCAGTGGCCATCCGGCTCGTGGACCTCGCGGCCCAAGATGCTCGGACGTGGCTCCCCGACGCCCTGACGGTGTATGTCAGGGCGATGAACTATCCCCCCGGCACCGAGATGCAGCGTTCTCCGCTGTGGGAAGACCACGTGCACCGGCCCGGGTGGAAAGCGGTCGCTGCCGTCGACTCGCCCGAACGTGCCGGAGCCCGCGACAGGCTGGTCGGGATCGCATACGGCTATCGCGGTGCACGAGACCAATGGTGGAACCAGCAGGTACGTTCGGGGCTGGCCCGGGCCGGTTGCAGTCCAGAACGGATCGAAGCGATCACCGGCGACTATTTCGAACTGACCGAATTGCACGTCCATCCGTCTGCCCAAGGGCGGCAGCTGGGAGAAGCCATGTTGTCCCGACTCCTGTCCGACCGGCCGGAACCCCAGGTCCTGCTGTCCACCCCGGAGGTGACCGAGGAGAACAACCGCGCGTGGCGGCTCTACCGACGCCTCGGGTTCGTGGACGTGCTACGCAGCTTCACCTTTTCGGGGGATCCCAGGCCGTTTGCGGTACTCGGCCGAACCCTCCCCCTCGGCCGATGACCGCCGGCATGATCGACACAGTCGTCATCGGCGCCGGGCACAACGGACTGATCGCGGCGTGCTACCTGGCCGCGGCCGGACAACGGGTTGTGGTGCTCGAACGCGACAGTGTGCCCGGGGGTGCGGTGTCCACGGTGGAGCGATTCCCCGGCTACAAGGTCGACCGCGGGTCGTCGGCACACCTGATGATCCGCCACACGCCGATCATCGACGAGCTGGGTTTGGCCGACCACGGTCTGCGCTACGTCGACTGCGATCCGTGGGCGTTCTCCCCCGGGACCGCGGACGGGCCGCCGATCGTCTTCCACCAGAGTCTCGACCGGACGTGTGCGTCGATCGAGGCGGCGTGCGGAGCGGCTGACGCCGATGCCTACCGGCGCTTCGTGGCCGTGTGGGGGCCCAGGTCGGACGCGATGATGTCGGCGTTCACCTCCTCGCCTTCTCCCATGGCCCTGGGCCGGGCCTTCTGGGGACTGACCGGCCGGATACCGGGCGGGGGTGGAACAGCCGGCATCGGCCTGTCCCAGGAATTCCTGATGTCCGGGAATGCCTTGCTGGACAACTGGTTCGAATCCGAGCACCTCAAGGCCGCGCTGGCTTGGTTCGGGGCACAATCCGGGCCTCCGATGAACGAGCCCGGCAGTGCACCGATGGTCGGCTTCTGCGCTGCGATGCACACCATTCCGCCCGGCCGGGCCATCGGTGGCAGCGGGGCACTGAGCGAGTCGCTACTGCGCAAACTCGACTCCGATGGCGGCCAGGTGTTCCTGTCCGCTGCCGCAACGGCTCTGGAGCCCCGCGGCGACGGCTGGCTGGTCCGCAGCGCCGACGGCGGCGAGCACCGCACCAGATCCGTGGTGAGCGCCTGCCACGTACTGACCACGCTGGAGTTGTTGCGGGCCGGCGGTTTCGATCGCACCGCTTTGGATCGCTGGCGATCGCAGATCCGTATCGGCAACGGCATCGGGATGGCCGTGCGGCTCGGCGGTACGGACGTACCGACCTACCCGGGCCTGCCTGCGGACACCGACGTACATGCCGCACTCGGCCTGCTGGTCACCGACCGGGGGCATCTCGCGCGGGCGTACGCAGACGCCTCCGCCGGCGATCTCCCCACGCGCCCGGCCCTCATCGCGATGAGTTACTCCGCGATCGACCCCACGCTGGCACCACCGGGACACCACATGACCAGCCTCTGGGCACAGTGGCATCCCTACCGGTTGTCGGGCGGGCGTAGCTGGACCGACCACGCCGACGAGGCCTCCGACGCGATCATCGCCGAATTGGAGCGCCACGCACCGGGTTTCACCGACTCCATCGAGCACGTCCATGTCCAGACACCCGCGGATCTCGAGTCCGAGCTCGGCCTCACCGGCGGCAACATCATGCACGTCGAGATGTCGCTCGACCAGATGATGATCTGGCGCCCCCATCCCGAATTGGCCCGTCACCGGGTACCCGGTGCGGCCGGGCTATTCCTTGCAGGCGCCTCGACCCACCCGGGCGGCGGCGTCTGCGGCGCAAGCGGCCGGATCGCGGCATCTGCCGTACTCGTCGATCGACGGTCGCCGCTCGCGAGGATCACTCGCGGCCGATGGGGATGACCTCCGGCGACGACACCCCGACGCGGGCGTCGACTCCGGGCGCCGCACTGCTGTGGCTGTCCACCGCATTGTTGGCCACATCCATAGCCGCCCAGATCATCTACCCGCTGGTGGAGGGCGCCGGCCGCGACCGCGCGACCGTTGTGGTGGTGCTGGCTTCCGCGGCAGCCATGATCGCCCATTCGGCCGCCCGGCTGGGGGCACTGCGCACCGTGGGTGTGTTCGCGGCCACCGCCGGCGTCGGCTGGACGGCCGAGATCCTCGGCACCGCAACATCTTTCCCGTTCGGAGCGTACGAGTACGCAACCGGGCGCATCGGCCCGTCCGTTCTCGACGTACCGATTGTCATCGGCCTGGCCTGGACGGCCGGCGGCTACTGCATGTGGTGGATCAGCTCGCTGGTGACCTCGAACCCGGCGTGGCGGATTCCACTCGCGACCGTCGGGATGGTGGGCTGGGACCTCTATCTGGATCCTCAGATGGTCAGTGCCGGCCTGTGGACGTGGGATGACCGCGACAGCGGGCTACCCGGAGTCGACCAGATCCCACTGACCAACTATGCGGGTTGGGCGGGCGTGGCGGCGCTGATGTTCGTACTGCTCGCCGCACTCGATCGCGAACCCGTCGACACCACGCCGCCGGCCCCCATCACCCCTGTCGGTTGGTTCTGCTGGACCTGGCTCGGTTCGGCCCTGGCCTTTCTGGTGTTCCTCGATGATCCGGACCTGCCACCTGCGGTGCCCTACGGATTGATCGTGATGGGAGTGCTCGGTGTGCCTGCCGGATCGGCACTGTGGCGGCGGCGGACGCGAAACCGTTCGCGGGACACGCTGTGAGTGCAAATGGCGCACCGGTGCCCGGATGCACCGGCCTGATGGAAAGATGATCGCGTGCCTGTGATCCAAACCCGCCCCCGTGGTCGCCGTACCGGCGGCCTCACGCTGGTCATGCTGCTGATGGCCCTCGTCGGGGCCCCACTCCTGGCGGCGTGTTCGGACTCCCCCGCCCAGTTCGGTGACCGCATGTGGGGCGCTCTTGTCCTCGCGGAGAAGGATGTCGGCCAGGAGAAGGGTCCCCAGATCGACGTGCCCCAGTCGCTGGAGACCGTGGTCAGCGCGACCGAATTCAAACGCGACGGACTGATCGGCACCCGTGCCACTTTCACCGAGGCGACTCTGGGCCAGTTCACCCAGCTGGGTGAACTCGTCGAAGATGCATATCCCGACGCGGCCGTGGCCATGGACCTGCAGGCTCAGCGTCGCGGCGACGCGGTCACGTTCCGCGGTACCGCCGACCTGCTGGGTCTGGCGCCCGGCCGCGACTATGTCGAGTTCTCGGTTCAGTTCGCCGGTCCGGTCAGCGCCACCAACGGACAACAGGATGGCGACGACGCGGTGTCGTGGAAGCCGGAGATCGGCAAGGCCTCCCCGATGACCGCGGAAGCGCGCTACGACGAACCCGGAACGGCGGCCTTCACCGGCTGGACTGGCCTGATGGCCGGCATCGCTCTGGCGGTGACCGTTCTCGTCGTCGCCCTGGCCTGGGTCAACCGGGACCAGTCCCCCCGTCCAGGTGCCCCGGCCAGGAGACCACGCGACAAACAGGGATCATCCCGCTGATCGGCAACCTCGCGGCTGCGGTGTCCATCGTCAATCTTGTTCTGACAGTGGTGAACACCCGGCGGTTCACCGATCTCGCAGCCGACGCCGACCCGGTGGTCGGGGCGGTGTGGGTGTGCGTCCCGGCACGCGACGAGGCCGAGCGGATCGCCGACCTGGTGGACGACCTGAAAGTCCAGCACGCGATGGCGGACCTGCGCGTGCTGATCTGTGATGACGATTCCACCGACGGCACCGCGGAGGTGGCCGTCGCGGCAGCGGCCGGGGATCCCCGTTTCACGGTGGTCCGCAACCAGCAGCCGCCACCGGCCGGATGGACCGGCAAGAACCATGCCCTGGATCTCCTGACGGCCCAGATCGGCGACGGAACCCTGGTGTTCGTGGATGCCGACGTGCGTCTGGGCCCTGCCGCATTGCACCGCGCGATCGGCACACTGGCCAGATCGGGCGGCGGGCTGCTCACCGTGTGGCCGTCGCAGCAGGCCGGATCGCTGCTCGAATACCTGGTTCAGCCCCTGCTCAGTTGGTCCTGGCTCAGCTCGGTGCCGTTGGCCATCTCCGAGCGTCTGCTACCCCGGTCGATGGCCGTGGCAAACGGGCAGTTCCTGGTGACGTCGCTGGATGACTACCGCCGCGCCGGCGGCCACAGCGCGGTTCGCGCCAACATCACCGAGGATCTCGCGTTGGCCCGCCGTTATCGCTCCGCCGGGATGTCGTCGGCGATCCGCAGCGGTCGTGGGGTCGTCTGGTGCCGGATGTACGACGGTGCGGCAGACACCTGGGGCGGATACCGGCGGTGGCTGAGCACCGAGTTCGGAAGCCCTGCGGGCGCGAGCGTCGTCGCCTTGGTCGCCGGTGCCGTCTATGTACTGCCGGTGGTGGACCTGGTCCGCGGTCGACGACGGTCCCGTGCGTTGCTGTCGCTGACTGCGGCGTCCGCGTCCCGAATGGTCGCCCGACATGCCGAAACCGGAGCGCTCAGCCCGGTCGACATCATCTCGGCCATCGCACATCCGGTGTCCACCGCACTGGCCGTTGCAGCGGTGGGCGACTCACTGCGAGCCCGCCGGCGCGGCACACTCGACTGGAAAGGTCGCGGTCTCACGCCACGCTGATCGACGGGCGGAGCCTGTCGGACTGTCAGGCAGCCATCACGTTCATACCGAGGCGCTCGAGGACCTCGCTGGTGGCCTTGGCGAAGTTGAGACTGCAGAAGTGCAGACACGGCACGCCCTCATCGATCAACCGCTGGGCCATCTCCGTGGCCAGGTCGATCCCGACGGCCCGCACAGCTTCCCGGTTCTCCTCCGAACCGTCGCCCGCCGCCGCGGCGAGCCGCCGGTCGACGGCCTCGGGCAGCACCGATCCCGACAACTCGACCATCCGCCGTACCGACGCCAGTGACGTGATCGGCATGATCCCGGGGATCAGCGGCTTGGCACCCTGTTCGGGGTCCATGGCGGTGACCCGGTCGCGCAAGCGCAGGAAGTCGTCGACATCGAAGAACATCTGCGTGATCGAATACTGGGCTCCGGCGCGAAGTTTCGACACCAGATACTTGGTGTCGTGGTCGAGGTCCGGCGCCCGGTGATGGCCTTCCGGGAACGACGCGACACCGACGTTGAAGTCTCCGAGTTCCTGCACGAGCCGCACCAGTTGCTCGGCGTACTCGACGCCCTCGGGGTGCTTGACCCACTCGCCGAGCGGATCGCCCGGGGGGTCACCGCGCAACGCGAGGATGTTGGTGATGCCCTTGTCCGCGTACCCACCGATCATCGCGCGCAGTTCGGCGACGCTGTGCCCGACCGCGGTCAGGTGCGCCACCGGCAGCAATGTGGTCTCCCGGGCGAGTTGACCGGTGATACGCAACGTGCGGTCGCGGGTGGACCCGCCCGCCCCGTAGGTCATGGACACAAAAGCGGGGCCCATTCGTTCGAAGATCCGCACCGTACGCCACAGACGCGCCTCGGCCTGCTCATCGCGGGGCGGGTAGAACTCGACCGAAAACGGCACCGGCCCCGGATGTGGCTCGGCCAGCCGCTGCACGATCGACGGGTGGGATTGCTGCGAACTCACCTGACAAGCATACGGTCGGCGCCGTGGTCGAGACCATGTGGTGCCACAGACGTGGTCATACCGCGACAACACGACGTGGATCGCGCCACCGCTAAGGTGAAGCCGTGGCAATCGAGTTCCTGCGCGACGTCCCGATGGCGACCACCGAGTTGTTACGGCAGGTCTTCGAAGATCGCAGGCCCACGGTCACTGCCATCTCCCCGGGTTTCGCCGAAGCAGTGGATGCGATGGAGGCTTTTGTACTGCGCGGCGGCAAACGGGTCCGGCCCACCTTTGCCTGGGCCGGTTACCGCGCTGCCGGCCCGGCCCGGACACTTCCCGTCGAGATGCTGACCGTGTGCGCGGCCCTCGAGCTCGTACAGGCCTGCGCCCTGATCCACGACGACATCATCGATCGTTCCGACACCCGCCGGGGTCACCCCACCATCCACCGCCAGTTCGAGGAAGGACATCGGGCTGCCGGCTGGCTAGGCGCGGCGGACCACTACGGCGAAGGCGCGGCCATCCTGCTCGGCGATCTCGCACTCGCGTGGGCGGACGATCTGCTCGCAGGCGCCGGATTCGCCCCCGACGTGTTCGGCCAGGTCACACCGGTGTGGTCCGGGATGCGGACAGAGGTACTGGCCGGGCAGCTGCTGGACATCCGGACCGAGGCGTCGGGGGACGAATCCCCTGCCGCTGCTCATCGGGTGATGCGGTTCAAGACGGCGGCGTACACCGTGGAACGGCCGTTGCAGCTCGGTGCCGTGATCGGTGGCGGCGATGACGCCCTGGTGGATGCTCTGCGCTCGTTCGGCACCGACATCGGAGTAGCGTTCCAGCTTCGCGACGACCTGCTCGGAGTGTTCGGCGATCCGTCGGTGACCGGTAAGCCGGCAGGCGACGACCTCCTGGCCGGCAAGCGCACCGCATTGCTGGCCGCCGCACTCGATTTCGCCGACACCAACGATCCGGTTGCAGCACAGAAGCTTCGGGACGGGATCGGGCACGACCTCGGTCCAGCGGACTTGGCGGAGATCACCGGGATCATCGAGAACAGTGGTGCAGTGCAGGCTGTGGAGCAGCAGATCGACGGTCTCGTCGACTCGGCGCTGACGACCTTGGCCGCCAGCAACGCGACCCCGGCCGCCAAATCCGAATTGACGGACCTGGCAACGGCCATGACCCGGCGGCAGACCTGAATGGCTCGCTCTGACACCGCGCGTCCGCGCACGCCGGTGGGCGACAACATTCGTCGGCTGCGTGAGTTCGGTGCGACGGCGATCGGCGGATCCGTCCTGCTCGGTTTCGCCGGATCATTGCTCGTCACCATCGGGAGCTTCGGAGTCGGCGACATCCCGCGGAATCAGACCTCACTGCAGGATCTGGGATTGTCATGGCTGTCGTTCGGACACGGGAAAACCCTGGCGGGGATGTCGTTCTGGCTTGGTGTCGCGGTGATGGTGGTCGCCTGGGTGCGCGTGGGTCGCACCCTCCGCGCCGCCACCCCGACCGACGGCGCCGCCCGCACTGTCGGCTGGGCAGCCATCGCGTGGTCGGCGCCCCTGATGGTCGCCGTGCCGCTCTACAGCCGAGATGTGTACGCGTATCTCGCCCAGGGGGCGTTGTTACGCGACGGATTCAACCCATATGCCGATGGGCCTGCCGTACAGCCCGGGGCCCTGCTCGACTCGATGGCCCAGGTATGGGCGACCACCACAGCTCCCTATGGTCCCGCGTTCATGTCGCTCACGGGCGCGGTCACCCGGGTGACCGGCGACGAACCCGTCGTGGGTGTGCTGGTCATGCGGCTGGTCCTGGTGCCCGGGCTGTTCTTGACGTTGTGGGCGCTTCCGAAGCTGGCGAGGCATTTCGGCACCGACCCCGCTCTGGCGCTCTGGCTCGCCGTCCTCAATCCTCTTGTGCTGGTGCACCTGGTGGGAGGACCGCACGTCGAGCTGCTGATGATGGGCGTCCTGATCGCCGGGGTCACGCTCGTGGTGACACGCAGACACGTTGTCGGCGTCGGCGTTCTCGCACTCGCCATGTCGATCAAGATCACCGCCGGTGTCGCCATCCCCTTCGTGTTGTGGATCTGGTTGTCCCACATCCGTGATGAGCGTGATGTCCGCCCCAAGGACGTGGCTCGCGTTCTCGCCTGGATCATCGGGGTGTCCGGGGCCGTCTTCGGACTGCTGACGTTGCTCGTCGGCCACGGGTTCGGCTGGCTGCTGGGGCTGACGTGGGCGGCAAAGATCATCAATTGGCTGACCATTCCCACCGCGGTGGCGCACCTCATCGCTTTTGGCGCATCACCTTTCACCGCCTTGCCCCTGTTGCCGGTGCTCGAGGTGACGCGCGCGGTGGGGTCGGTTGTCCTGGCGCTCACCCTGGTGGGTCTCTGGTTGTGGTTCCGACGAGGCGAGCGCGCCGCGGTCACCGGGATGGCGTGGGCCATGCTCGCCGTCCTGTTACTCGAACCGTCCACGCTGCCCTGGTATTACACCTGGGCGCTTGTGCTGGCTGCCGCCTTCACCATCGAGCGATGGGCGGTCGTGGCCATCGTGTTCTATTCGGTGTTCCTCCTCCAGGTGTTCGGGCCGGACGACGAGATCTTCATGTACAAGCTGACCGATGTGGTTGTCGCCGTTGCCCTCTCGGCACTTGCGGGTTGGTCGTTGATCCGCGAGGACCCCCTGCGTCTGCGCCGGGTGACCCGTGGACCCTCCCCCGCCCCCGTCACCGGAGCACCCGCATGATCGGTGATGGGCGACTCGAACCCGCCTACGAGCACTGCCGCAAGCTCACCGCCACCCATGGCCGCACTTACTACCTTGGTACGCAACTGCTCTCGCGGCGACAACGTGCCGGGGTCTATGCGCTCTACGGTTTCGCGCGCATGGTCGACGACATCGTCGACACGGGATCCGGGCAACACCGACTGTCCGCACTCGACGCGATCGAGGCCGACCTGCACGCGGCCCTGTCCGATCCGGGGCATCTCCCCCGCCGGCCCGAAGTGCTGGCGGTCGCGGACACCATCACCACTTTCGACATCGACCGCCGGTACTTCGACGCGTTCATGCGATCGATGAGGATGGACATTCCCGAGAGCGACGTCCACGTCGCGCGGTATCGGACGATGGCCGAACTGCGCGACTACATGTACGGGTCGGCAAGCGTGATCGGATTGCAGATGTTGCCGATCCTGGGCACGGTGGTCGACGGGGATGTCGCCATCGCTCCCGCCCGAGCGCTCGGCGACGCATTCCAGCTGACCAACTTCATCCGGGACGCCGGCGAAGACCTCGATCGCGACCGCATCTACCTACCTACCGACGAACTCGCGATCTTCGGGGTGGACGAATCCATGCTGCGACGGTGCCGACGCACAGGTCAGGTACCGGGTGAATTACGCCGTGCCCTGGCGCATCTGATCGCGGTGACCCGTGCCGAATATCGCCGCGCCGAACCGGGAATCGAGATGCTGTCGCCGTCGAGCCGGCCGGGCATCCGAGCAGCATTCACCATGTACCGCGCGATCCTCGATGAGGTGGAACGTAGCGGCTACCGGGTACTCACCGAACGCGTGCGGGTGTCAAAACCGGCCCGCCTCGGTCACGTCGCCCGTGCCGTGAGCACCCGGGGCCGCACGCTTGCCCGGTCCTGAGCACCGGTACCCGGCCGGACCGATCAGGAGGGACTGGTCAGAACGCTTCTGCCTGGGCCCGGCGCACCATCTCACGGGCCTGATGCCCGTGCAGTGCCTGAGCCGGGGTGATGGCGAGGTCATCGTGAGGCGTGAACAGCCACCGCAAGGCCTCGTCGCGGCTGAAGCCGCCGTCGAGGAGGACATCGATGAGCCCGGGAAGGTGTTTGGTGATCTCCGGGCCGTCCAAGAACAGGGCCGGGATGGCCACCTGCCCGTCACGGCGAACCGCGAGCAACTGGTGGTCGGTGATCAGGTTGAGGATCTTGCTGTTCGAGAATCCCATTCGGGAGGAGACCTGCGACACCGACAACACCTCGACGTCAGCAGGCAGCGTGTCTTCGGAAAGCGGTACGGAACCCACGGGGACGAGCGTACCCAGGCGATGGTCGAAGCGTCGAATCACCGGTCCGGGCGCGGGCGCCACACGTGTTCCGTGATCTTTTCTCGACACTCCCTCGCTAGGGTGGACTCGTTGCTCGTGTCCCGCCCTGCCGAGAAAGGCCCAAGTTGGTGAACGCCCCGTCCGACGTGTTGCTCGGCGTCCTGATCGAGCGTCGCTATCGGATCGATGCGCTGATCGCCCGCGGCGGGATGTCGAGTGTGTACCTGGGCATGGATCTGCGCCTCGATCGTCCGGTGGCGGTCAAGGTCATGGATCCGCGTTTCTCGGCCGACCCGCAGTTCCTTGCCCGCCTGGAGTTCGAGGCCCGGTCGGTTGCCCGGCTGAAGGACCCCGGCCTGGTCGCGGTGTACGACCAGGGCGCGGACGGCGACTACGCATTCCTGGTGATGGAACTCGTCCAGGGCGGCACCCTGCGCGAGTTGCTGCGTGAGCGCGGACCGATGCCACCCCACGCGGTCACCGCGGTCGCGGCGCCGGTCCTGGGAGCACTCGGTGCCGCGCATCGTGCCGGGCTGGTGCACCGCGACGTCAAACCCGAGAACGTCCTCATCTCCGACGACGGGGAGGTCAAGGTCGTCGACTTCGGGTTGGTCCGGGCGATCGCTGCCGCCGGGATCACCTCCAACAGCGTGATCCTCGGAACAGCTGCCTACCTCTCCCCCGAACAGGTGGAAACCGCGTCGGCCGATGCTCGTTCCGACGTGTACTCAACCGGCATCCTGGTGTTCGAGATGCTCACCGGCCGAACACCTTTCACCGGCGACACCGCCCTGGGTCTGGCCTACCAGCGGTTGCACAACGACGTCCCGCCGCCGGGTTCGGTGATCCCGGGTGTGCCCCGCGAGTTCGATGAGTTCGTCCTCACCGCGACCGCCCGCAACCCCGCGGATCGCTATCGCGACGGACATCACATGCGCGAGGTACTCGACGAGATCGCGGACGATCTGCAGCTGCCCGCGTTCACCGTCCCGGCGCCGACCCGCTCCGCCGAACGCGAGACCATGGTCGCGTTCCGCGACCGTCAGCAACACCGTCCCGGGGCCGCCGTCGACCCGGACCTCACCGACCCGTTGCCGGCCAAGTCCGCCGCGCAACCCGACGTCCGTAACCCGACTCGTGTGCAGACACTTCCACCGGACACCCGGCAACCCGAAGGTCACGGACCGCCTCAACCGCCCACGCCCCCACCCGCCTACGCCCAGGGCCCGCCGCCCGGCTCGCCCATGTTGCTGTCGCATGCCGCCGAGTTCGAGGAACGCCGGCGCAAGTCGCGCCGCAATGCGCTGATCTGGGTGCTCGTGGTGGTGCTGCTCGCCGCGACGCTCGGCGTCGCCGGATGGTGGCTCGGGTCGGGTCGCTTCACCACCGTTCCGGAACTGAACGGGATGGACCGCGTGGCAGCCACCGAGGCGATCGAAGACGCCGGACTCGACGTGGTGGACAAGCCGACTTACGACAACGAGCTGCCGGTCGACCAGGTGATGGCCGTCGAGCCCGCGCCCGGCACGCGCGTCAGCAGATTCTCGGACGTCGATCTGTCGTATTCGGTGGGACAGCCCAAAGTCCCGGACCTCTCCTCTGGTGATCCGCTCGCCGTGGTCGAGAAACGTCTACGCGACCGCACTCTCACACCCGTGGTTGCACGCCAGCAGTACAGCGCCACCGCGCCGAAGGGCTCGGTGGTCTCACTCAGTCCCAGTTCCGGCACCACGGTTGCGGTCGGCAGTGAAGTGCAGATCATCACCAGCAGAGGCCCCGAGCCGATCTCGGTGCCCGATGTGGCGGGACGCGATCAGGACGACGCCACCGCACTGCTCAAGACGGCGAAACTCAAGGCCGGCACCGTCCGCAAGGAGTTCAGCCCGGATGTCGACGGCGGCAAGGTGATCGGCACCGACCCCGGCGCGGGCACCCTCGCGGAGCCGGGCAGCACCGTCACACTCGTGGTGTCCGACGCGATCAAGGTGCCGGACCTGTCCGGCAAGACCCCCGACGAGGCGAGGCGGGTCCTGCAAGACGCGGGGCTGATCGCGCAAGACGGCGGCACGTCCACCGACGGTGACGCGAAGGCGGGCACCATCACCACGGCCAGCCCCGCCTTCGGGGCGCGGGTGGACCCTCGCGACCCGGTCGTGCGCATCTTCGTATCCGACGGCGTCGATGTCCCGAACGTCACCGGCGACACGGTCGGGACCGCGAAGAGCAAACTCGAGGCGGCCGGCCTCTCCGTGGACAGCCGGGGCCTGACGCGCTCGAGTGTGTCGCTCGTGGTCGGGCAGAATCCGGGTGGCGGTACCCGGGTGAAGCAGGGCAGTACGGTGCAGATCACCTCGTTCCCCTGAGGTTGCCCGACCGGCGAACATGCCCGGTCTCCTTCGAGTGGCCCGGTGTGATGTGATTGCCGGTGACACGGGGTGCCGAACACGTCGGCTGAGATCAGACCCGCTGTACCTGACCAGGTAATGCTGGCGGAGGGATGTCCATCGTGAACTCAGTTGCGCCCGAGAACGATTCCGATCACCGGCCACTGTCCGAGCAGATCGTCCTGGTGACCGGCGGGGCCCGTGGACTCGGCGCCGCCATCACCCGGGCGTTCGCTCTCCAGGGCGCGCGGGTGGTCATCAACTTCCACCGCAGCCAGGCGGCCGCCGACGCGCTCGCCGACCAACTGGGGGCCGGCCGATGCCTGGCCGTGCAGGCAGATGTCACCGATCGGAATGCCGTGCTGGACATGTTCGCAACCGCCCGTGCGCATTTCGGAGCTCCCGTCACCACCGTGATCAACAACGCGCTGATCGATTTCTCGTTCAACGGCGATGCACGGCCGGCAGTCGACGCCATCGAATGGCAGGCGTTCGACGCCCAACTACGGGGCAGTGTTGCCGGCGCCCTGCACACCACACAGGCAGCTCTGCCCGGGATGCGCGAGGCGGGATTCGGCCGCATCGTCACCATCGGGACCAACCTCGTCCAGAACCCGGTTGTGCCCTACCACGACTACACCGCGGCCAAGGCTGCACTGCTCGCGTTGACGCGGACTTTGTCGGCCGATCTCGGACCCGAGTCGATCACCGTCAACATGGTGTCCGGTGGCCTGCTGCGAACCACCGACGCCAGCGCCGCCACCCCCGAGGCGGTGTTCGATCTCATCGCCCAGAGCACGCCTCTGCGACGGGTCACCACTCCCGCCGAGTTCGCCGACGCGGTTCTGTTCTTCGCGTCACCGTGGGCACGGGCGGTGACCGGTCAGAACCTGGTGGTCGACGGCGGCCTCGTCAAGGACTGAGACACCGACCACGACGTCGAGCGGGTTACCCCCGGAGCATCTCCGCGACGAGGAACGCCAGCTCCAGTGACTGCTGGGTGTTCAGCCGCGGATCACACGCGGTCTCGTATCGGCCGGCCAGATCCATGTCCGAGATGTCCTGTGCACCACCGAGACACTCGGTGACGTCTTCCCCGGTGAGTTCGATGTGCACGCCACCGGGATGGGTTCCCAGTGCGTGGTGGACCTCGAAGAAACCTTGCACCTCGTCGACCACGCGGTCGAAGTGGCGGGTCTTGAAGCCGGTGCTCGCCTCGTGGGTGTTGCCGTGCATCGGATCGCACTGCCAGATCACCTTGTGCCCGGTGGCCTCGACCGCCGCGACGATCGGCGGCAGCAGGTCACGAACCTTGCCGTTGCCCATCCGGGCGACCAGGGTGAGACGGCCGGGCACGTTGTGCGGATCGAGTCGCTCGACGTACTCGGCGGCGAGCTCGGGCGTGGTGCTCGGGCCGATCTTGAGACCGATCGGGTTGGAGATCAGCTCGGCGAAGGCGATGTGCGCTCCGTCGAGCTGTCGGGTCCGGTCGCCGATCCACAAGAAGTGCGCGGACAGGTCGTACAGCACCTTCTTGCCGCTGTCGGGGTCTTCCGGGTCGTCGGCCAGCCGCAGCATCGCACGCTCGTAGTCGAGCACGAGAGCCTCGTGTGAGGCGTAGATGTCTGCCGATTCCAGGTTCGAGTCGCGAACCCCGCATGCGTCCATGAACCGCAGCCCACGATCGATCTCCGAGGCGAGCGCCTCGTAACGCGCACCGGCCGGCGATGTGCGCACGAACTCCCGGTTCCAGTCGTGCACGCGGTGGAGGTCGGCGTGACCTGCGCCGGTGAGCGCTCGCACCATGTTCATCGCGGCACTGGCGTTGGCGTACGCCCGCACCAGTCGAGACGGATCGTGCTCTCGGACGGACTGTTCGGCGACGAAGCCGTTCACCATGTCGCCGCGGTAGGACGGCAGCCCCAGGGCATCGGTGTCGGACGAGCGCGGCTTGGCGTACTGGCCCGCGATGCGGGCCACCTTGACCACAGGCATGCTGGCGCCGTAGGTCAGCACCACTGCCATCTGCAGCAGGGTGCGGATGTTGCCCTTGATGTGCGGTTCGGTGTTGTCGGCGAAGGTCTCGGCGCAGTCGCCGCCCTGCAGCAAGAACGCTCGTCCCAGCGCGACCTCGGCGAGCTGCGCCTTGAGGCGCTCGACCTCGTTCGGCAGGCAGATCGGGGGGACACTCTCGAGCACCGTGCGCATCGCACGTGCCTTGTCCTCAGGCCAGCTCGGTTGCTGCAGCGCAGGCTTGTCAAGCACCTGCGCAAATCGCTCTGCCAGGTCTCCCGGCAGCGGCGGCAGTTCGGGCAGTTCTTCAATCGGAACGTCTACGGTCCAGTTCACCACGTGCCCAGCCTAATGCCCCGCGCGATCGAGCTGCCCCTCACCTCGGAACGCCTCGATGGCCAGCCACTTGTTCAGGTTGTGCCGGGCGTCGGCGAGCGCGTCGTGGGCGTCGTCGGGAGCCGGAGGCAATTCGGGACGGCCGCTCAATTCCCAGTGTTGGCGCAGCTCACGGGTGTACCTCGGCATCGACCGGGGCAGGGCGGTCATCGGTCCCCACAATTGGCAGAGCACCACGTGGTCGTAGGCGCCCACCCAGGCCCACAGCTCGATGCGGCCTTCCCCGGCGGTCAGGAACTCCAGCAGGTCGTCGCGGATGCGCGCGCGGCTACGCCATGCCTTGGACGCCGGCGACGGCAGCTTGGGCAGAACCTGTGCGCGCACCCACTGGCCGGCCCGGTCGGGATCGAACTCTGTGGACACCGCGTAGAACTCACGTCCGTCCTCGGCGACGACCCCGATCGACACCAATTCGATCGTTCGTCCGTCCTCGATGAACTCGCAGTCGTAGAAATAACGCACCGGCGGCTCAGGCGGCCGGCGATGTGTTGGTGGCGGGCGGCTGACCCTGCTTCTTGAGCGAGGCGGCGTACACGTCCACGTATTGCTGACCGCTCAGGTGCATCAACTCGTACATGATCTCGTCGGTGACGGCGCGCTCGATGAAACGGTTGCCCTCCATCCCCTCGTAACGACTGAAGTCGAGGGGCTTGCCGATCTTGACGGTGATGCGTCCGAACCGCGGGATCGTCGTCCCGGGCGGGTTGAGTTCGCTCGTGCCGATCATGGCCACGGGGATCACCGGGACACCGCATTCCATCGCGATCCGCGCGAGGCCGGTCTTGCCCTTGTAGAGTCGCCCGTCCGGCGACCGGGTTCCCTCCGGATACATCGCCATCAGGTCGCCGGTGTCGAGTTTGCGTTTGGCGGCCGTCAGGGCTCCGGCCGCGGCGTCGGCACCGGTGCGATCGATGGGGATCTGACTCGAGGCGTTGAAGAACCACCGCTGGAAGGCGCCCTTGGCGCCCGTTCCGGTGAAGTACTCGCTCTTGGCGAGGAAGTACATCCGCCGCGGCACCATCAGCGGCAGATAGAAACTGTCGACCACCGCAAGGTGATTACTCGCCAGGATCGCCGGGCCCTTGGCCGGAAGGTTCTCCAGCCCTTCGACTTTGGGGCGCCCCAGCACTCGCAGCGCCGGCCCCATCAGGACGTATTTGAAGACCCAGTACCACATGTCTTCCCACTCTCCGACGAATCACTTCCGACCGCCACTGTCACCGACACCACATACGGACAAAACCTTACCCACCCCGCTGCGGTGGCGTCAGCGCCTGGCCTCGGTCCTCGCGATCTGGGCTGCGCCGATCATCCCGGCCGCCTCGCCCAGCTGGGTCCCGCGGATTCGCGCCATCCTCCGGTGTCCGGCACCGGTGAGCAACGCCGAGTAGTGTTCGCGCGCCTCGTCCAGGAACAGTCCCGAGGACGAACCGACACCGCCGGCGAGTACCACCAGGTCGGGGTCGAACACGTCACAGCACATCGCCAGCCCCAGACCCAGCCATCGGGCGAACTCGGCGAACGCCGCCAGCGCCAGCGCATCACCTTCGTGCGCCGCCGCCGCTATCCGCCGTCCGGTCAGCGAGCCGGGGTCGTCCGCGATGTCGCGGGCGAGTTTGCTGTTCCACATACCGCCGTCGGCGATCAGCTCGACCACCGTGTCGACCAGAGCCGTTCCGCTGCAATACCTTTCCCAACATCCGAACTTGCCGCACGAGCATGGCCTGCCGTCGGGCATCACCCGCAGATGGCCCAGTTCGGGGGCGACACCGAAGCTGCCGCGGTAGATCTCGCCGTCGAGCAACAACCCCGCTCCGATGCCTGTGCCGATCGCGATGACCAGCGTGTTGTGACCTCGCGCGGCCGCGCCGAAGTGATACTCGGCGACTGCGGCGGCGTTGGCGTCGTGTTCGCAGACCACCGGCAGTCCGATCCTGCGCGACATCTCCTCGGCCACACGCGCCTCGCGCCAGGGCAGATGAGGCGAGAAGCGGATGACCTGACGATCGCTGGTGAGGAACCCGGCGACGGCGAGACCCACCCCGATGACGTCCCAGCGTGCGGTCAGTTCGGCGACGGTGCGGTCGAGGCAGGTCTCGAGCGCGGACACCGTCGTGGGGGTCTGAGCCCGTACCGTGTCGTGCACCTGCCCCTGCTCGTCGACGATCGCGGCACGGATGCTGGTGCCCCCGATGTCGATACCGATCGCCATGTCCCCGCGCTGACCCTGACGGTTCGGCGTGGACTCGTGGGCACTCACGGATCACCCCGCGGGACGTCCCCCCACCGGCTCGAACAGCACGGTGATGGGCTGATAGCCGGCGTCACGGGCACTCGTGCCGGCCGGATGGCGCGGCCCGGGTTCCGGACGCGCCCCGATGACCTGCTCCAGCGCCTGCTGGACCGCCTCGAGGATGGCGATCAATTGACTGAGCAGCTGCCACAACAGATCCCCGGCCTCGTCGATGATCGTGTCGAACGCCAAGCGGGCCTGACCGGCGAAGTCGGTGGCCACGAACGAGGCGCCGTCCCCCGCCGCGCCGGCCGCCCTTCTCGCCGCTGCCCCGTTCTCGTCGAGCAGCACGGACGCGAAGTGGTCGACTCGCTCGAGGACACCGAGGACGAGGGTGCGCCAGGCCTCGGCTTCGCCACCTGACGGGGCGCCGCTGGGCCCACCTGCGGCCCTGCCCTGCTCGTCGCTCACGCCGGCCTTCTCTCGTTCGACTGCTTGCGCCATCGGACACTCTCGCGGTGCCCGCCATTCTTACTCATCTGTCAGTTCTGCGGCCACACGTCGGGGTCCGGCCGAAAGCGTACGGTGAGGTCGCCGGCGTCCCAGAACGCGCCCAGGACGACGCAGCGCCGCAAGACCGACGGCAACCGTATCCGCTGCCGCACCCCGCTCACGGTGATCATCAAATCGTCGCCGCTGCGGCCGAGCTGTAGTCCCGACGGGTCGGGAAGCGACTGCGTCCACGTCATCCGATAGACCGAATCGAGTCCGGCCCCGGACTCGCGTTCGACCCGCGCGGCCCGTGGACCCACCGCTGCCATCTGTCCCCCGGACAGATCGACGCCGAGCTTGCGCAACGACAGGACCGAATCGATCGGCCCGGACACCCACGGCACGCACACCACTTCGGCCTCGTCCTTGGTCGCCCGCAGATGATCGAGCGCGGCCGACTGGGCAGCGATCTGATGGTCGAGCCACGAAGAACCGCCTGGCGCGTCCGCTGTGTGCGCGTCGACCGACAACATCTCGGGCAGAACACGATTGGCCAGGATGGTCGACACCGGCAGCCCCATCACCTGCAAGACGGCCCGGGCACGGTCCAGCGAGGACGCACCGTCGCGGTCGACCCCGACCACCACGTGGACGTGAACACCGGACGCGTCGAACAGCAGCTCGTCGACGTCCGCGCAATCGCGCACCAGGGCATCGACCATCCCCACGACGCGGGCGATACGTGCGTTGTCCGCTGCGGCCGCCAGGCGTCGGTGACGCGGCCACAACCTCTCGATCATGTCGGCCACCATCTGCGGAACCCGCATGAGCTCGAAGGGATCGACACCACCGGACATGTCGATCACCACCTGCGCCCATTCACCCGACGCCGCCTCATCGCGAATCCGGCGCAGTGCCAGCAACGATTCGACTCCGGGCATCCCGAGGATCTCCTCGGGGTCCAGGCCGGACACCACCGCGCCGGCCCCGGGCACACCCGTACCGGTCAGTTCCCCAGCGGTCAGCGCAGAACGCACCGAACCCCACATCTGCGAGACCATCGCCAATGTGTCCAGTTCGAGTATGTCCACCTGTTGCGAGGCAGGGACAGGCTCGCCCGGCGATGCGAACACGCCAAAGATCGCCGAGACGTCACGGAATCGGCCGAGTGACACCAGAAGCGTCTTCCCGCGTCGTCCGGACCCGCTGTGGTGTTGCGGCAGGCCGACGGCACCGGCGGCGGCAACCGTCGACGTTCCGGCACCACCCGGCCCGAGAACGAGGTGGATGGGCGCTAGATCGATCAGTCTTCGACTCTCTTCTTCAGTTCTTTCAGGGCCGCGTCGGTGATGGCCTTCTCAGCCCGCCGCTTGAGCTGGCCGATCATCGGTATCGACAGGTCCACGGTCAGTTCGTAGGTGACCTTCGTCGACCCGGGTGCCTGCTGCACCAACCGGTAACTACCGTGCTGCGCGGTCTGCAGATCGCTGCTGACCAGGTCCCAGCTCACAGAGTGCCCATCGGCGGCCCATTCGTAACTCAATTCGTAGGTGTCCTTGAGGACGCCGGCATCGAGCACGAACCGAACCTGCTTCGCGCGACCTCCGGGGCCCGGGACGGTCACCTCCACCTTGCGCGCGGCCGAAACCCACCGCGGGTACTGCTCGAAATCTGCGATCACCGCCATGATGTCGGCTGCGTCTGCGTTGATCACGATGGATTGTTCGGTGCGGTCGGTCATCGCGACCCTCCCGCGGCCGGGGCACCGGCTGCCGGTCCGCCGACATGACGGGATTGCTCGAGGCGGTCCTTGACCTCGAACGACATGGCGCGACCGGCCACCCGGCGCCGGTGGTTCATCCGTGCCAGCTCGGTCCCGCGCGCCCTCGGCTCGGACGGAAGCGTCCCGGTCGGCTCCGCGTGCAGGAAATAGTGCAGCACGAAGCCGTCGAGCACCCGCTCGAGCCACAGCTCGGTCGTCCCCTCGACGGGGCCCGACACCTTCCAGCGCACACCTTGCTCTTTTCGGTCCTGAACCACGGTCAGCCGCAGATCAGGCCACCATCGGCGCCAATTGGCGCGGTCGGAGATCACCGCGGTCGCCGACTCGGGCGGCGCCGCGATGAAGGTTTGGTCGGCAACCTGGATACTGGTCACCGCATTAGCTTCACATATCGGTGCACCGGTCCGATCACAACCCTGCCTCCATGACGCGCTGAAGGGTCGTGGTCACAGCAGCTGCCGGAGCCGGCCGGCCATGTGCTCCCACCGCCACCGCGACTGGACCCAATCCCGTCCCGCAGCACCCATCGATGCGCACAGGTCCGGGTCTCCCAGCAGAGCTGTCAGGGCATCGGTGATCTCTCTGATCGACCGGCCGTCCACGACCAGACCCGTTTCGCCCTGCTTCACCGTTTCCGGGGCGCCTCCCGACTCACCGGCGATCACCGGGATCCCCGACGCCGAGGCTTCCAGGTAGACGATGCCGAGACCTTCGACATCCAGTCCCCGACCTCTGGTGCGCGCCGGCATCGCGAAGACATCCGCGATGTTGTGGTACGCGGCAAGCTCGTCAGCGGGTACCGAACCGGTGAACAGAACGTGCTCGGCGACACCGACTTTGCGTGCCAGGTCCCGAAGCCGCTCGGCATCGGGGCCACCCCCGACGATCACCAACGTGGCGTCGCGGATCTCTGCACGGACCTCGGGCAACGCCCGGATCAACATGTCCTGCCCTTTGCGTGGGACCAGCCTGGACAGACACAGTATGGTCGGCGCGTCACCGAGTCCGTGCAATTGCCGAAGACGTTGTCTGGCAACGTCATCCGGCTTGAACCGTTCGGTGTCCACACCCGGCGGTAGGTGTTCGAGTGCTGCGCGGGGGCCGAATGCCGCACTGAAACGGTCACGCGTGTACTTGCTCACGTACGTGATCACGTCCGTGCCTCGGCCGATCACGCCGAGACCCTGCCGCGCCACCGGAAGCATCGACCAGCCGACCTCGTGCCCGTGCGTACTGGCGATCACACGCTGTGCGCCTGCGCGTCGCACCGCCGGACCGAGCACGGCCAGAGGAGCCGCCGCCCCGAACCAGACGGTGTCGACCTGATGCGCCCGAACCAGATCGGCTGCCCGCCGCGCAACCGCAGGCGTGGGCAACATCAACGTCGTGGGATGGCGGACGACCTCGTAGTCCTGCTCCGCATCGAACCGGATGTGGCTGTCTTCGCGCCATCGCGGCGCATAGACGACCACGTCGCCGGCGGGCAACCGCTCGACCAGGTTCTGCAAGTACGACTGGATTCCCCCCTGCCGGGGCGGAAAGTCGTTGGTGACCAACAGCGTACGGTGCATTGGCTCACCGTAGCGGCGATCAGGGTGACGCAGTGAGCCAGCCACGCCACTGATCGACGAGTTCCTCGCGCGAGATCCCCAGAACGATGTTCGATGCGGTGTCCTGGGACTTGACCACCAGCTGAGGGTCGGTCGGCTGATCAGCGCCGGCCAACGCCACATAAAAACGTTTGAGTTTGTCCTCGCCGAACTTGTCCGCGATGAAGGCCGCCACAGACCATGCGGACTGGTAGGACAACGCCGCGTCGGGACTGCCCGGAGAGAAGTTCGCATCGCTGGGAAGGTCCGCAGGCACCTCACCGGCTGCGACCTGCCCGGCCAGGGTCGGGGCGGCGTCGGCGAGGCGGGTGTACGTCCCTCGGCGGCCGACATACTCGGCCACCCCTTCGGTCACCCAGACCGGGGCCGCCTGAGCGGTGACGGTGCGAGCGGCGACGTGGAACAGCTCATGCCGGAGCACCGCCGCGAGTGCGTTCGGATCGAGTTGCGCTGCTTGAGGACTGAAGACCACACGTTGTCCCAGGGCGGTCGGTCCAGCGGGATCGACTCCGGTGAAGATCGAGACGGCCGCGGCAGCCTGGGCGTCGGCGGTCGCAGCACCGGTGAGTGACCGGAACTCGTCGTCGGTGGGGGCAGCGATGATCCCCGCGCCTGCGGCCACTTGGTGCCCCAGAACTGCGTGACTGCTCCGGCGGCGGCCGGCAGCAGTTCCTTCAGGCGGGCGGTGAAGCCGGTGTCGGAACCGTTGGTCAACACCAAGGACTCTCCCGGCGCGGTGGCGACGGGCGTCGCCGACGGCGAGGGGAACTCCCACACCTGACCCGCAGGCGCGGGCTGCCCAAACAGCGGCCCTGCATCGGCGACCATCTTCCAGCCTCCGGGTACTGGGCCATCACCATGGGGAGGTCGAGCACAACCGGGATCGAGTCGATCCCCTCGTAGCCGTATCGCAACTGCACGGGGGCCACCCAGGAGTCGCTGCTCCCCTGCGCGTCGAGACGCTCCTGGAGTTCGGCGGGGACAAGACGCTCGAACTCGCGGCTCGCCGACAATCGGAAGTCGAAAGCACTGAGCGGCAAGGCCGGCAGACCCGCTGCCGATGCACCCGTCCGCTCACGCAAGGCAGTGGTCGCCGAGGCATCCAACTGCGCCAGAGCCGACTCGGCATCCCCCTCGCGCAGGGCATCGGTGTAGGCCTGCAAGGTCAGGGTGACCCCCAGCGACCGTGACTGTTCGTACGGATTCTGCGGACGCGCGGACTGAGTTGCAGCAGGTGGATCGGTGTCCGAGTCCGACGGCCTCACCAGCACTGTCGCGACGATGCCGACAACGGCCACCAGCACCACGGCGATCAGGACCCACAACCACTTCCGGCGCAGCGGATTCCGGCGCTCGGACGTGGCATCCGCTGCCGGTGCGGCGTCGAGGTCCTCGCGCTCTGGGGACTCGCGCTCGGAAGTCACTGGCGGTCCGGTGACTTCAGTATCGACGGGCCGAGTTGTACGGGCCGGCTCCGTCGATCGGAGCGACCTTGACCGGGACACCGAATGTCGAGGCGTGCACCACGTAGCCGTTACCGATGTACATGCCCACGTGGGTGGCGTCGGGGTAGTAGATGATCAGATCGCCGGGCCGCAGAGCATCTCGCTCCACCGGGGTGCCGCCCGCCAGTTGCGCCTGGCTGGACCGCGGCAGCATCTTCCCTGCTTGTTTGTACGCCCACACCATCAGCCCGGAACAATCGAATTGATCCGGCCCGGTGGCGCCCCACACGTAGGGATCGCCGATCCGGGTGAGCGCAGCACGAACAGCGATGACCTCGGGGGCCGTCCCGGCGGGCAACATCGAGGCGTCGAACTCGATCTTGGGCCCGGCCAGCGCAGCGAGCTGCTTGCCGGTCAACGACTCGTACATCGCCCTGATCTCGGTGGCCTTGAAGATTCGTTCACTCTGCTTGGCCTGCAGGTCTGCGCTGGTCTTCTCGGCGGCGGCGACTGCCTGCTCGGCCTTCGTCTTCGCGTCCTGCGCCACCTTTTGCGCTTCCAGCGCTTTGTCGTTGGCGATTTTGAACGTCTTCACGTCGGCAACGGTCTGACGCGAGATCATCTCGAGTCCGGACATCTGGTCGAGCAACGATTGCGGCGAGTCACTGACGAGGACGGCGTAGAGACGGTTGACCCGCGCGCCCCGGTAACTGGCGTTGACCAGTGCATCAACTGCGCCCTGCAGGCTCTCGGCCTGCTTCTCCTGCTCGGCAAGGGTGCGCTCGGCCGCCGACGCGGCCTCGTTCGCCGCCGTGACAGCGCCGCGCTGGTTGTTCAGTTCGATCGTGGTGTTGTGAATGGCCTCGGTGGCCTGCTCGGCCTCGCGGCCCAGCTGCGTGTATTCGGTGAGCATGTCATCCGGGCTCTGCGGTCCCGGCTCGGCCCCGGCCGGCGCACCTGCGCCCAGTGCAACCGCCAACGCCAACACCACAGCCGCGATCACGGTCTGCATGACGGCGGCATAACGCTTGCGCACCACGACGATGAAACTCCTCAACACTTCACGCGGGCCAACCCGAGCCCTTCTACCTCTGTGTGTACCGAACAGATCAGCTGCCCACTCGGTACGTCTTGTTCGACCGATCCCGCTGCACTGACCAACCCGGCCAGGCTACACAGGCCTTCCCCCCACCGAGCGCGGACGGCCAGACTGTCTGCAACCGGGTGTTCGGAAGCCATTGGGCGGGTGCCGCTCGAGTGCGGCCCCGCCCAATGGTCGTGTTCAGTTGTGCAGATCAGTAGCGACGGATGTCGACGATCGACTGGTCGTTGAGACCCATCCGACCGACGGGCACGCCCTCGGTCGAAGAGTGGACGACCTGGCCGCCACCGACGTAGATGCCTGCGTGGCCGCCACCGCTGTAGATCACGACATCGCCGGGCTGGATGTTCGCAGCGTCGACGTGAGTGCCACCGCCGAGCTGGCCGTAGCTGTCCCGGGGAATGGTCTGACCGGCCTGCTGGTGCGACCAGTAGACGAGACCCGAGCAGTCGAATGCGCTGGGGCCGGCTGCGCCGTAGACATACGGCGAACCGATCTTGCTCACTGCGGCATCAGCGGCGATCTGGCCTGCGGGCCGGACCGGCTGCGCTGCCTGCGGCAGGATGTTGGGGGATTTGAACTCATTGGGGATCTGGTTTTCGGCCAGGCCCGGGATCTCGAAGGTTCCGACACCGGGGACGGTGATCGGAGCAGCCATGGCCGGCGCTGCGGCCATTCCCATGGTGCCGAGAGTGATCGATCCGGCGATCAGTGCGCCCCGGGCGCTCTTGATGCCCCGGTTCGGCTGTTGCAAACGATGTTTCGCCACGAAGCGATGTCTCCTGTTTCTTCCCTATCCGCCTACCGGGTTAGCTGTCGGATTCGGGCCGGAAGATGGCCCTACCCGGTGAACCCAGAAGTCTGAAGACCTCAGGGTTCAATGGGATTCACCCCGGATGTGAACTCGCATTCGCATCAGTGGTTCCCCGGTTCACCAGGACGGTGATTGAGCGGCGACCCTACGATCCGCTCCGGTTGGAGTGGACGCTTTCGCAAGGTCTCAGAAAGGTTACGAAACCGTGATGGTCCGTGTCCACTAGGGGACCGACAGGAGACCGACCGGCGTGTCGGGTCATCCAGCTCGCAGATGACCGCCAGATCCGGGAACAAAAACCCTGTTACCTGCGTTGACTGCCACGTCCTGACCGTGACGGTCAGACTTGCCGATCATGCCCGCAGCATGGAACACCGCAATGGCGTCATCGATGCGCGCCTGGTGGTCAATAACGAATTCATCACAGCGAACTTCGTCGTTTGCGCTGTTGGGGACACCTACGGGACCCAGGAAAACGGTCATCATGCAGTCGTCGCAGGCGACCCGACGGCCTGGGCAGGTGTTGCAGTCTATGAGCATTGTGATCTCCGTCTCATTCGGTTTAGGGGGCCTTTTCTCAGGGTTCTCAGGGTTCTCCCTGACGTCCGGAGCCCTCTGATTCGACCCCGATGGCCGAACGCTAACTCCACGGTCTGACAAGCCATCTCGCACTGCGCCACCGCGGCGATGTCGGTGGATCGAACTAATGTTCGCGGTGTGAGTGTTGTTGGTGAGGCTGCTGGGACTCAGCTGTGTTTCGACGATCCCGTACTGGACCACCCCGACGACGTCCCGCTGCGGGAGACCACATTCGTGGTGGTGGACCTCGAGACCACCGGGGGCAGCCCGATGGGCGACCGGATCACCGAGATCGGCGCCGTGAAGGTCCGGGGCGGCGAGGTGCTGGGCGACTTCGCGACTCTCGTGGATCCACAGTGCGGCATCCCCCCACACATCGTTCGCCTCACCGGCATCACCGAAGCGATGGTCTACCAGGCCCCCACGATCGACCAGGTGCTCCCGGCCTTCCTCGAATTCGCCCGCGACTCGGTGATCGTGGCGCACAACGCCCGGTTCGACACCGGCTTCCTGCGCGCCGCTGCCACCGAGCTCGGCCACCCGTGGCCGTTCCGCCGGGTGCTGTGCACCGTGAAGCTGGCCCGTCGAGTTCTGACCAGAGACGAGGCACCGACTGTCAAACTCTCGGCTCTCGCCGACCTCTTCGCCGTCCAGACCCGCCCGACCCACCGAGCGCTCGACGACGCCCGCGCAACCGTCGAGGTGATGCACCGGCTCTTCGAACGGGTCGGCAATCTCGGCATCCACACCTTCGGCGACCTCCGCGACTTCCTGCCCGGGGTCTCCCGTGCCACGCGGAACAAGAGGGGCCTGGCAGACCACCTGCCGTCGGAACCCGGTGTCTATATGTTCCGGGGCCCCTCTGACGAGGTCTTGTACGTGGGCACCGCAACCGACCTGCGCAGGCGGGTCCGCAGCTATTTCACCGGTTCGGAGAACCGCACCCGGATACGCGAGATGGTCGAACTGGCGACGCGCGTCGACCACGTCCAGTGTGCCCACCGGATCGAGGCCGGGGTGCGCGAACTGCGCCTCCTCGGCGCCTACGCGCCGCCCTACAACCGCCGTTCGAAATTCCCGCATCTCGGCTGGTGGATATGCCTCACCGAGGAGGCGTTCCCGCGCTTGAAGATCAGCCGCAGCCCGACCGCGACCTCGTTCGGCCCCTTTCGTTCCCGCGCCATCGCCTATGACGTCGCAGACCTCATCGCCGACACATGCGGCCTGCGCACGTGCCGTACCGCACTACGGGCCACTGCACTTCATGTGTGCGAGGTGGGCCCGGGCGGGCGGCGCGTGGTCGGCGGCTGCCACGCGGCCACCACCGAACCACTTGCCGTCGAGGCATATCTCCCCCGAGCCCGAACCGTCGCCGAGCTGTTCAGTGGCCGAACCGACCTCCCTGTTCAGCTGGCTCTGGACAAACTCGAGTCGCTCGCCCGTGCCGAGCTCTTCGAGAACGCCGCGCGGTTGCGCGATCGCCTCGACCACCTCATCGCCCACCTGGAACGGTGTCAGAGGTTGGCTGCGCTGGCCCGCATCTCGGAAATGGTCGCCGCCGCACCCGATGGACGCGGCGGATGGGATCTGGCGGTGATCAGGCACGGCCGCCTCGCAAGCGCCGGGGTCGCCGCGCGGGGCGTTCCTCCGATGCCCGTGGTCGCCGCGCTCGCGGCCGGTGCGGAGACAGTGCTCCCCGAACCGGGACCGCTGTACGGCGCGCCCCACGAGGAAGTCGCGTTGGTGTACCGGTGGCTCACCGGACCAGGTGTGCGAATCGTCTGTGCCACCAGCGGGTTCAGCTTGCCGCGGCACGGTGGCGGCCGGCACGTCCACTGGCGCGACAAGGTGGGTACGGCGCGTCGCACCATCACACCCGAGGGCGACCTAGGCTGAGTCAATGATTACCGCCATCGTCTTGATCCAGACCGATGTCCATCAGATCCCGGAGACCGCCCAGGCTGTGGCCGACATCTCAGGCGTCACAGAGGTGTACTCGTGTGCCGGTGACGTCGACCTGATCGCGAAGATCCGAGTCCGGGACCACGCGGAGATCGCCGACGTCGTCACCGCCGCGATCAGTCGGCTGCCGGGTGTGAAGCACACCGCCACCCACATCGCCTTCAAGAGCTACTCCAGCGCCGACGTCGACGCCGGCTTCTCCATCGGCGAGTAGCGAGGGAACACCCGTCGGCCGCCCTGATCGGTGGCCTACCGGGGAGCCCGACGGACAACCCCTATCGAGGGTGCGTCATAGGGCGTTGCTCACGCGCACCCAGTTGTCGAGCAGGGTCGCGGCCGCGCCGGAGTCGATTGCGTCGGCAGCCACGCCGATCTGCGTGCGCAGCTGTTCGTGCAGATCCGCGCCGCGGTCGCGGCGGTAGGCAGCCAGCGCGCCGGCAGCATTGAGCACCACGGCGTCGCGTACCGGCCCCGTCGCTCCGGCGAACAAGTCCCGCGCGACCTGCGCGTTGTGGTCCGCGTCGCCGCCTCGAAGTGCTTCCAGCTCGACCCGGGCCAGACCGATGGTCGTGGGGTCCACAGTCTGTTTGTGCACGGCACCGTCGACGACCTGCCACACGGTTGACGTCGTCGTCGTGGTCAGTTCGTCGAGGCCGTCGTCGCCGCGGACGACGAGTACAGAATGACCACGATCAGCGAATGTCTGGGCGAGTACCGGCGCGAGATCGGCAAAGGCACACCCGACAAGACCGCTGGTCGGCTGTGCCGGATTGGTCAGGGGGCCAAGCACATTGAAGACCGTCGGTATGCCGATCTCCTTGCGGGGGGCCGCCGCGAACCGCAACGCGGGATGAAACACGGGGGCGAAACAGAAGGCGATGCCCGCCTGGCCGACACAGGTGGCGACGCCGTCGGCGCTCAGCGCGATCTTGACGCCCAGAGCCTCCAGGACATCGGCGCCACCGCTCTTCGACGACGCCGCGCGATTGCCGTGTTTGACCACCGGCACACCGGCTGCGGCCACCACGACCGATGCCATCGTCGAGATGTTCACCGTGTTCGACCGGTCACCACCGGTTCCCACGATGTCGACGCAATCGCCTGTTGTGGGCACCACAGTGGAGTGGGCGAGCATCCCCGTTGCCAGGCCCAGCAATTCCCCGGGTGTGGGGCCCTTGAGCTTCATCGCCACCCCGAAAGCGGCGATCTGCGCGGGGGTCGAGTTGTCGGTCATGATCTCGTTCATCGCCCACTCGGCACCGTCGGGATCCAGGTCGTGGCCATCGGCCAGAACACCGAGAATCTGCGGCCACGTACGGGCCGGAACGTTCGAGTGGGTCACAGGGGCAGCCTAGCCACCGCCCGCAACCCGATTCGTCGGCGGTTGCAGTACCTGCCAGCCCACTGCAGAGCCGCCGTGCCGCTGGGCCAGACCGGCCATCCGGGAGCGTTCCTGGGACACGTGCAGGGCATCGATCAGCTGCACGCGAGCCAGTGCCACCACCTCGTTGCCGCCGGCGGCCTCGACACCGGTCCCCGGCGGAACCGGAACGGGCCCGTAGTGGTCCTGGGCCGCGAGCTCCAGCGCCCTTGGGACGGCCCCGGACGGCAGCACCAGCAGGTGCCGCAGAACCGACTGTTCGTGCTCGCGCCAACCGGAATCGGCGAGCACCGCCGACGCCGCCTCCGCGTCGTCGAAACTCTCGGCTGTCACCACGAGAGAAGGATCGTCGGCAGACAACTCCCCGTTGGCCTTTCGGCCACCGGCGAGCCGACCGGACCATCGTTTCCACCAGGACACTTCGACCGGGTTCCCGTTCACGTCGCGAGGCACCCCACCAGCCTCCCAGGTGTGTGATTTCCAGCTCTCGGACACGCCGGGAACAGGGCAGATGCAGGCGTCTACCTGGGTCGGCGCGACCCGCCGGAAAAAATTCTGGACCCAAGTAGTCAGCGCTTACTACGAACCGTCATACTTCTGGGGTGACTAGCGCTGCAGCACCCACAGGATCAGCTATCACCCAGCGCGTGCACTCGCTGAACCGACCCAACATGGTCAGCGTCGGCACGATTGTGTGGCTTTCGAGCGAGCTGATGTTCTTTGCCGGATTGTTCGCGATGTACTTCGTCGCGCGAGCCGGAAACTACGGCAACTGGCCGATGGAGCCCACCGAGCTCAACCTGACGTTGGCGATCCCGGTGACCACCGTGTTGATCCTGTCGTCGGTGACATGCCAGCTAGGTGTCTTCGCCGCCGAGCGTGGCGACGTCTTCGGCCTTCGCCGGTGGTACACGATCACGCTGATCATGGGCGCGATCTTCGTCGCCGGTCAGGCGTACGAGTACTACCACCTGGTTCACGAGGGCACGACGTTGTCGTCGAGCGCCTACGGCTCGGTGTTCTACATCACCACCGGGTTCCACGGCCTGCACGTCATCGGCGGTCTCGTCGCCTTTGTCTTCTTGCTGATCCGCACGCGGTTGAGCAAGTTCACCCCGGCTCAGGCAACCGCCGCGATCGTCGTGTCCTACTACTGGCACTTCGTCGACATCGTCTGGATTGCCCTGTTCGCGACCATTTACTTCATCCGGTAACGCGCACCACACTTTCGCCCAGGCAGAGTCAGTCCGCTTAGCAGAGAGACACAGATGAGTTCATCTCCCCCACCCACCTCACCCGGGGATTCGGTTGAGGGCGCCCTGAGCGAGGGCGCAGGCAGGATCGACGCGAAAAAGGCCAAAGCACGCCGCAAGTTGCGACGTCGCGCGTCCGGCATCCTGCTGTTGCTCGCGGGTCTTGTGGTCGCCGGAGGCCTGGCCACCGCGATCACCCCGGACCCGCAGGTCGCCAAGGCGGACAGCGAGTCGAGTGCGGCGCTGATCCAGGATGGCCGCAAGCTCTACGAGACGTCCTGCATCACGTGCCACGGCGCCAACCTCGAAGGTGTGCTCGACCGCGGACCGTCACTGGTCGGCGTCGGCGATGCGTCGGTGTACTTCCAGGTCTCGTCCGGGCGTATGCCCGCGGTCCGTGGTGAGGCTCAGATCCAGCGCAAGCCGGCCAAGTTCACCCAGGCCCAGATCGACCAACTCGGCGCCTACATCCAGTCGGTCGGCGGCGGCCCGCAGGTCGTGTACGCCAAGGACGCCAACGGAAACGTCATCTTCGAGGACGGCTACCCGGTTGTCGAGCAGGAGCAGTTGCGCGGCGAGAACATCGGCCGCGGTAGCGAGCTGTTCCGGCTGAATTGCGCGTCGTGCCACAACTTCACCGGTCGCGGCGGCGCACTGTCGTCGGGCAAGTTCGCGCCGGTCCTCGACCCGGCCAATGAGCAACAGATCTACACGGCGATGTTGACCGGACCGCAGAACATGCCCAAGTTCTCGGACCGTCAGCTCACCGACGAGGAAAAGCGGGACATCATCGGCTACGTCAAGTACGCGACGCGCCCCGAAGCACCGGGCGGGTACGCCCTGGGCGGCTTCGGACCGGTCTCCGAGGGAATGGCGATGTGGGCTGTCGGCGTAGTGGCTATCGTCGCCGCCGCGATGTGGATGGGATCACGCACATGAGCGATCAACACAAATCTGTCCCCACCCAGGACGAGCTCGACGGGATGAGCAACGACCAGCTGGTCAAGCTCGGAACCAATCTCGATGGTGTCGAGATCATCCACCGTCGGGAACGGTTTCCCGAGCCCGGCAGCAAGGCGGAGAAGCGCGCGGAGCGGTCGGTCGCGTTCTGGTTCCTGCTGGCCGGCCTGTCAGCAGTGGCCTGCTTCGTGATCTTCATCTTCAACCACTGGGAATTCGTGATGCCCGGTGGCGACCACTACTGGCAGTACATCTTCAACACTCCCCTCCTGGGCGTGACCTTCGGATTGTCGATCCTCTCCATCGGAGTGGGCGCCATCCAGTTCACCAAGAAGTTCATCCCCGAAGAGATCTCGGTCCAGGACCGCCACGACGGCGGCTCCACCGAGGTCGACAAGAAGACTGCTGCCGCCATGCTCGGCAACACCATGACGTCGTCCACGATCGGTCGTCGGAAGATGATCATCGGGGCCGGACTCTTCGGCCTCGGAACCTTCGCGGTCACCGGCCTCGTCGCCCTGGTCGGTGGAATCATCAAGAACCCGTGGGCCGAGGGCAAGGACTCCCCGCTCTGGAACACCGGGTGGTCGCCGATCCACAACTCGCCCGAAACCCCCAACGAGACGGTCTTCCTGCGTCGCGACACCGGCAACCCACACCAGGTTGTCCTCGTCCGGCCCGAAGATCTTGATGCCGGCGGCATGGAGACGGTCTTCCCATGGCGGGTCTCCGATGGCGTCGGAGAGACGGAAGAATCTCGGCACAAGCTTCTCGAGGGACTGCGCGCGGTGGACAACCCCGTGATGTTGATCCGCCTGCGTCCCAACGATGCGGCCCGGGCCATCAAGCGCAAGAACCAGGAAAGTTTCAACTACGGCGACTACTTCGCTTACACGAAGGTCTGCTCGCACCTCGGTTGCCCGGCATCGCTCTTCGAGCAGCAGACCAACCGAATCCTCTGCCCGTGTCACCAGTCCCAGTTCGATGCCCTCGAGTTCGCCAAGCCGATCTTCGGTCCAGCTGCTCGCGCGCTCGCGCAGTTGCCCATTACTGTGAATGAACAGGGTTATCTGGTGGCGGCCGGCGACTTCATCGAACCCGTCGGGCCGGCGTTCTGGGAACGCGGCCAGGGGAAGGACAGACCATGAGCAAACTCGCGCAACGCGCAGAAGAGGTCGACAGCCGGTATCACCTGGCTCCCGGTCTCCGTCGGCAGATCAACAAGGTCTTCCCCACCCACTGGTCCTTCCTGCTCGGCGAGATCGCGCTCTACAGCTTTGTGATCCTGCTGATCTCGGGTGTGTACCTGACGTTCTTCTTCGATCCGTCGATGAGCGAGGTCGTCTACAACGGCGCCTACGAACCGCTCAACGGCGTGATGATGACCAAGGCGTACGCCACCACGCTTGACATCTCGTTCGAGGTTCGCGGCGGTCTGTTCGTCCGACAGCTCCACCACTGGGCAGCACTGCTGTTCGCGGCGTCGATCATCATCCACATGGCCCGCATCTTCTTCACCGGTGCGTTCCGCCGGCCACGTGAGGCCAACTGGGTCATCGGCTGCATGCTTCTGCTCCTGGCGATGTTCGAGGGCTTCTTCGGATACTCACTCCCCGACGACCTGCTCTCGGGCACCGGCGTCCGCGCTGCCATGTCGGGCATCGTCCTCGGAATACCGCTTGTCGGTACCTGGATCCACTGGGCCTTGTTCGGCGGTCAGTTCCCGGGCGACATCATCATTCCGCGGCTCTACATACTGCACGTGCTGCTTTTCCCAGGGATCATCCTGGCCCTGATCGGTGCACACCTCGCACTGGTCTGGTACCAGAAGCACACTCAGTTCCCCGGCCCCGGCCGTACCGAACAGAACGTTGTCGGCGTCCGCATCCTCCCGGTCTTCGCGGCGAAGGCCGGTGCGCTGTTCGCGGTCACCTTCGGCTTCCTCGCGATCATCTCCGGCATCTTCCAGATCAACCCGGTGTGGGTGCTCGGGCCATACAACCCGGCGCACGTGTCCGCCGGTTCGCAGCCCGACATCTACATGATGTGGACCGACGGACTTGCCCGCCTGATGCCGGCGTGGGAGGTCTACTTTGGAAACGCGTACACGATCCCAGCGATCTTCTGGGTGGTTGTTGTCATCGGGATCATCATCACCGTGATGTTCGCCTATCCGTGGATAGAGAAGCGCCTCACCGGCGACGATGCTCACCACAACCTGCTACAGCGGCCTCGCGACACCCCGGTTCGTACAGGTATCGGCGCGATGGCACTCGCCTTCTACATCGTGCTCACCGTGTCGTGCATGAACGACATCATCGCGTACAAGTTCCACATATCGCTCAACGCGACCACGTGGATGGGACGCATCGGTCTGATCATCGTGCCGCCGCTCGCGTACTACATCGCTTACCGTTGGGCCCTGGCCCTGCAGCGCAGTGACCGCTTCGTGCTTGAGCACGGCATCGAGACCGGAATCATCAAGCGTCTCCCGCATGGTGAGTACATCGAGCTGCACCAGCCGCTCGGACCTCTCGATGATCACGGTCATCCGCTTCCGATGCCGTACGAGGGCGCAGCGCTACCCAAGCGGATGAACAAGCTGGGCTCGGCCGGACACCCCGGTAGCGGTTCGCTCCTGGTGGCTGACCCGCCGGAAGAGCAACAGCGTCAGATCGAGCTCGACAGCGAAGCCCACCACGTCGAGAAGGACGCCCTGCGCGCTCTTCAGGCTCGTGGCGGAAGCCCGTTCACCGACTGATCTGCAACACCACAAGAGATCCGGGTCCCCATCACGGGGACCCGGATTTTTTGTGCCCGGGTTCTTAGTGTGAGGGAGGTTCCTCAGACGAGGCACCTCTCCCCTACCCCACCTTCATGCTCGCGGCCGGTGTGAACAGAAGGACGCCTCCGGAGCGTCTCGACAACGACGGGAAAGACTGAGCCACGGCGCGCGCACCGCGGCCGGTCAAAAGACGATCTGGCCCCGGAGACGCCCGACACGGAACACACGAGCAGGCAGATAGGCGGCGGCGCTACAGGGCCAGCAGGATCACCAGAGGTCGCCGGAGCGCCAGTCGCACAGCAGACGACCATCGGGCCGTCCGATTTCACCGAAGACGTGAACGCCTCCACGGTCGTCAGGCGTCGTGATCGAGCCGTCTGGCGTCAGCGCCCCGAGTTCGCCTTCCCAAGGGCGCCAGCCTCGTGCACGATAGAGGGCTTCGCCTGCCGCGCTGGCGCTGAGCGCCCCGAAGTCGTAGGCGTCGAGGACTATTCGCTCGCACGCTTCCATCACCTGGTGGCCGAGACCCTGTCGTTGCCGTGTGGGGTCGACTGCAACCGCTTCCACATACCCGACGCGGAGTGTTCTTCGTCGACGACCATGGATCTGGCCACCACTGCCGCATGGGCTACCACGTCGCCGCCGTCGGACGCGACCGTGACGTGCAGGCCGCCGAGGGCGTGGTCGTAGTCGGTGTCTGCGAACTCACCGTCGAAAGCGCGGTCGAAGAGCTCACGCAGGTGACGGCGCTGCAAAGCACTCAGCTCCCAGGTGTGCCGTATCTCTACGGACATCCCAGGAGCTGAGTGCAAAGAAGGATCGATGTTGTTCTGCTGGTCAGTGCTTTTCTTGCCCGGTGTGGTACTCGAACACCAGGCCGGCGACTGCACCGATGATGCATGCGGCTGCGAAACCCACAAACCAGAAGTTGCTTGTTGCCATGGCCACGGCGAGCACTGCGGCGCCGAGCGCGATCACCACAGGCCACCAGCTGCCGGGGCTGAAGAAACCCAATTCGCCTGAACCGTCGGACACCTCGGCGTCTTCGTAGTCCTCGGGGCGGATGTCCACGCGGCGAGCGACGAATCGGAAGTACGTTCCGATGATCATGGTCAGGCCGCCGGTCATGACCAGACCGGTGACACCGACCCACTCGACGTTCTTGCTGGACAACCCACTGGCCAGCCCGTAGGCGATGGCGACCAGGAAGAAGAACCCGGTGAGTACCTCGAAGAGGCGCGCTTCAATTCTCATCTCGTGGCTCCTGGGTACTAGTTCGAGGCCGTCTGGGTGCCGCGGCGGGTGTCGAAAGGCTTGGTGGTCAGCGCTGTGGCGGGCTCACCGATCGATTCGAGTGCCTGGGCGTTGGTGGCGTTGGGGTTCGATTCGCGGAACTTGATGTAGCGGTCGAACTCCTCGGGACTGACGGCACGCACCTCGAAGTTCATCATCGAGTGGTACGTACCGCACATCTCGGCACAACGCCCGACGAAGGCGCCTTCGCGGTCGATCGAGCTGACCTGGAAGCGGTTGTCGGTGTGGTTCTCCTCCGGGAAGGGGAACACGTCGCGCTTGAACAGGAACTCGGGGACCCAGAACGAGTGGACAACATCGTTCGAAGCGATCTCGAACTCGATGCGCTTGCCGGTCGGCAAGACCAAGACCGGGATCTCTTCGGAGTTACCGGTGGTCTCGATCTTGTCGTACATGAGGTACTCGCGGATGTTGTTGCGCTCCGCGTCGATTGCGTTCTGTTCGTTGTGGCCGGCCTGCTCGGCCTTCTCGCCGGCGTGCTCTTCCAGCTCGGCCCGCTGGTTCTCGTATGGGTTCTCGCGGGTGCCGTCGTAGCGGGAGCCGTCTTCCAGCTGCACCGTGCGGTAGCCGAACTTCCAGTTCCACTGGAAGGCAGTGACGTTCACGACCACATCTGGATCGGACTTCTTCGCCTCGACATCGTTCTGCACGATGATCGTGAAGTAGAAGAGCACCGCGATGATCACGAACGGGATGGCCGTATAGGTCAACTCGAGCGGCACGTTGTATGCGGTCTGACGCGGGAACTCGTCGCCACCGGGCTTCTTGCGGTGGAAGGTGACGGTCCAGAAGGTCAGCGCCCACACGATGATTCCCATGACGAGGGCAGCGATCACCGACCAGGTCCAAAGGTGACGCATGCTTTCGGCCTCGGGCGTGATGCCCTCTGGCCAGCCGAACCGCATCACTTCTTCAGCGCTGCAGCTCGACAGCATCATCGCGCCGACACCCAAGAACAGGGTCGCGCTGATCTGCTTGATTCGACGTCCGCGGTGCTGACGCTTAGTCGATGCCGGAGGTCGCCCACCGTGTGCCAATTTCACGCCTTCCTACCCTGCCCAGACTGCAAACAGCCACACCGCCACCCACGATTGGTAGCTCGTGTACTACGCAGCGTAGACCAACCGCCCGCAACATTCGTATCGGGGTTTGGGTTCGTGTCACCGACGCCCGGAATGCCGAGGACGGGCATGGGCCGGGCGGGCGGGGGTGGCCGTTGTTGCGGCATACTCGGGCATGTTCGAAGTGCTGTCCGGAGGACGAATTGAGGCTTTTTCGTGTGTGGTCTGCTAGGTCTGTTGTCCAGCGACGCGTCTGCGGGAGAGTCTGCCGAATTGGTGGCCGCGGCGTCGCACTGCATGCGCCACCGTGGGCCTGACGAGCCGGGTGGAACGTGGCACGACGCGGATGTCGCCTTTGGGTTCAACCGTCTCGCGTTCATCGACATCGAGCACTCGCATCAGCCGCTGCGCTGGGGTCCCACGGACAATCCGGAGCGGTACGCGTTGGTCTTCAACGGCGAGATCTACAACTACCTCGAGCTTCGTGAACAGCTGAGCCGGGACGAGGGTGCAGAGTTTCGCACCCAGGGTGACGGCGAGGCCATCGTCGCTGCCTTCCATCACTGGGGTCCTGACGCGGTCGCCCGGCTGCGTGGCATGTTCGCCTTCGCGATCTGGGACACCGAGGAGCGGTCGATGTTCATCGCCCGCGACCCCTTCGGCATCAAGCCGCTCTTCATCGCGACGGGCTCGGGCGGAACAGTCTTCGGCAGCGAGAAGAAGAGCCTCCTCGAACTTCTCGACCGGATCGGCGTCGCGGACGGTCTCGACCCCCGCGCAGTCCAGCACTACACGGTGCTGCAGTACGTACCGGAACCAGAAACCCTGCACGCGGGCATCCGTCGCCTCGAGTCCGGCAGCTACGCCACCATCAAGCCCGGACAACGACCGCAGGTGCGCCGGTACTTCACACCCCAGTTCAAGGTTCGCCCGTTCACCCCGGACACCCAACAGAAGCGATACGACGAGATCGCCGCAGCGCTCGAGGATTCGGTCGCCAAACACATGCGTGCCGACGTCACGGTGGGTTCGTTCCTCTCCGGAGGCATCGACTCGACGGCCATCGCGGCGCTGGCGATCAGACACAACCCGGACCTGATCACGTTCACGACCGGGTTCGAGCGCGAGGGCTACTCGGAGGTGGACGTGGCAGCCGAATCGGCCGCGGCCATCGGCGCTCGGCACGTCGTCAAGGTCGTCGGACCTGCCGAGTTCGCCGCCGCGATCCCGGAGATCGTGTGGTACCTCGACGACCCCGTTGCCGACCCGGCTCTGGTGCCGCTGTATTTCGTGGCGAAGGAAGCACGTAAGCACGTCAAGGTGGTCCTGTCCGGAGAAGGTGCCGACGAACTCTTCGGCGGGTACACGATCTACAAGGAACCGTTGTCGCTCAAGCCTTTCGAGCGGCTACCCCGAGGACTGCGAGTGGCAGCGGGCCGGTTGTCGGACCGCATACCAGAGGGCACACGCGGTAAGAGCCTGCTGCATCGCGGCTCGATGTCGCTCGAAGAGCGGTACTACGGGAACGCGCGCAGCTTCGACGACGCCCGGCTACGCGCTGTCCTGAAGGACTTCCGGCCGGACTGGACCCACACCGATGTGACAGCTCCGATCTACGCAACCTCGCAGGGGTGGGACCCGGTGGCGCGGATGCAGCATCTCGACCTGTTCACCTGGCTTCGCGGCGACATCCTGGTGAAGGCCGACAAGATCACCATGGCGAACTCGCTCGAGTTGCGGGTTCCCTTCCTCGACCCCGAGGTGATGCGGGTCGCCGAGGCCCTGCCCTTCGACGAGAAGATCTCGCACGGCACCACCAAATACGCGTTGCGGAAGGCCCTCGAGCAGATAGTCCCGGCGCACGTCCTGCACCGCAAGAAGCTGGGGTTCCCCGTTCCGCTGCGTCACTGGCTGGCCGGGACCGAACTCTACGACTGGGCTCAGCAGACCGTCGAGAAGTCTCAGACCGAGCACATCTTCAACAAGGACGCGGTGCGGCAGATGCTGACCGAGCATCGCGCCGGAGTGGTCGACAACAGTCGACGACTCTGGACGGTGCTGATCTTCATGGTGTGGCACGGGATCTTCGTCGAGGGCACCATCACGCCCCAGATCGAAGATCACCGCTACCCCGTCAAGCTCTAGCCTCGGCGTAGGCCGGGGCGGTCATCTCACGCCGTGATGACCGCTCCGATCTCGGCTGCGGCCTCGTCTCCGTACGCGCCCGCAATGCGTGCCAACGCTGATTCGCGGTTCCACGTCCAGTCTTGCGGCGCAATGGTTTCCAGCACCAGAACGGCGACCATCGAGCCGAGCTGGGCGCTGCGCTCATGACTCAGACCCGCTGCGTTGCCGACGAGGAATCCGGCCCGGAAGCCGTCTCCGACACCGGTCGGATCGACCTTCTCGGTTTCGGGCACCACCGGCACATGGGTACGTGTTCCGTCGGCCTCGACGATCTCGGCGCCGCCGCTGCCCAGCGTGGTGACACGCAAGCCGACCATCTCGGCGACCTGGGCATCACTGAGACCGGCCTTCTGACGTAGCAGGCCCCACTCGTACTCGTTGGTGAACAGGTAGGTGGCCCCGTCGATGAGTTCGCGTACTTGTTCGCCGTCGAGTCGCGCGAGTTGCTGCGAGGGGTCGGCGGCAAACGGTATGCCCAGCTCACGACATTCCTGACTGTGCACGATCATCCCCTCGGGATCATCGGCGCCGATCAGGACCAGCTCGGGCTTGCCGAACTCCTCGGCGAGCCGGGCGAGCGAGATCTGGCGGGATTCACTCATCGCTCCGGCGTAGAAACTGGCCAACTGGGCCATCTCATCGTCGGTGGTGCACATGAAGCGTGCCGTGTGGGCTGTCTCCGAGACGCGAACACCACGCGTGTCCACACCGTTGTCCTCCAGGAACTTGCGGTAGTCGTCGAAGTCGCTGCCCACCGACCCCACGAGCAACGGCGAACCACCCAGGACACCCATCGCATACGAGATGTTTCCGGCGACACCGCCGCGCCGGATGATGAGTTCCTCGACCAGAAAGCTGAGAGAGATGTGGTCAAGATGTTCGGAAAGCAGCTGCTCGGAGAACTTCCCCTGAAAACGCATCAAATGATCTGTTGCGATCGATCCACAAATGGCAATGGCCACGAAAACGAGCCTTTCTGTTCACCCGGTGATGGGGCTAACGCTACATACGCCCACAGACGAAGCAGGGCATACCCCGAATCCGTCGAAAGTATGGGCGGGCGCCTCCAGCCGGGCCGGCATGACATATGCCTGGACAGGACAACGGCCGCATCCGAGTGATCGGATGCGGCCGTTGCCGAGAGCCAGTGCCCCGTCGGGGCTGGGCGTCAGTTGAACGAGTCGCCGCAGGCGCAGCTGCCGGTCGCGTTCGGGTTGTCGATGGTGAAGCCCTGCTTCTCGATGGTGTCGACGAAGTCGATGCTCGCGCCCATGACGTACGGCGCGCTCATCCGGTCGACGGCCAGTCCGACGCCGTCGAACTCGACAACCAGGTCGCCATCGAGGTTGCGGTCGTCGAAGTAGAGCTGGTAGCGCAGGCCCGCGCAGCCACCGGGCTGAACCGCGATGCGCAGCATGAGCTCTTCGCGACCTTCCTGCTCGCGCAGGGCCTTGGCCTTCGCGGCAGCGGCATCGGTCAGAATCACACCGTGGGCAGGCGCTTCGGTCTCGGTCTGCACAGCGGTCTCATTCGATGCGGTCATGGATTCTCCTCAGTGTGCGGGGCGTAGGCGTGCGATCGGCACAGTTGCCAGGTATCGGATGCGAACTTCCAACGCCTATAACCGTACTCCTGTCCCACCTATTCCCGCGTCACGCGGGCGGGCGAAAGCGCCGGTCACCACTCCTCGGCGACGTGCCGCGCGAGTCGGCGCAGCTGGTTGTCGGCGTCATCCATCGCGAGCTGCACCGAACCTGCGATGTCGACGATCGAGTCAGCCCTGGCGATACCCGCCTCGGCGATCTGCGCGGGGGTGAGCGTCACCTGGCCTGCCAGCACAACGGTCGGGATACCTCGCCGACGCGCGGCGGTGGTGAGCGCCGCGACGACCTTGCCCTTGAGGGTTTGTTCGTCACACCGCCCCTCGCCGGTGATCACCAGGTCCACGTCGTCGATGAGTTGCTGTTGTCCGGTCGCCTCGGCGATCACGGTCGCCCCGGACACCCTCGTGGCCCCGAGCGCGATCAGCGCGGCGCCCAGTCCCCCGGCCGCACCTGCGCCTGCATCCTCGGTGATGTCGCGGCCGGCGAGACCATTGAGTGACGTGGCCCATTCGGCCATGCCTTCCTCCAACAAGGAGACGGTCTGTGGGTCGGCGCCCTTCTGTGGCCCGAACACATGTGCCGCGCCACCTGGGCCGAGCAGCGGGTTCTCGACATCCGAGGCAGCCACCAACGTGACCGACCTCAGCAAATGTGCGGCGCCGTCGAGACCACCGAGCGCGTCGATCAGACCGCGACCGCCGTCGGTACTCGCGCTGCCGCCCAGACCCACAACGATCTCGGTGGCGCCGGCGGCCACCGCGGCGGCCACCAGCTGGCCGACCCCGAATGTGTCCGCGGACAGCGCGGTCCGCGGAGTGGGGCCGCCTCCCAACTGGTGCAGCCCGCAGGCCTGCGCACATTCGACGTAGGCGGTCGCACGGTCCCCCCGACGATCCAGCAGCCAGTCGGCCCGAACCGACGCTCCGAGTGGACCTGCCACCGTCTGGCTGCGGCGATCGCCGAAGCGGCTGGCCAGGACATCGACGAATCCTGGTCCGCCGTCGGATTGCGGCACCGATATCAACTCGTCGCCGGGACGTCCGAGCTTCCACCCGGCCGCGATGGCCTGGGCGGCCGCGACCGCTGTGAGGGTGTCACCGAAGGAGTCCGGGGCGATCAAAGCCTTCATGGAGGGAGTATAGGAACGACAAAGCAGCTCCGGCAGCGCAGCGAAGACGCCGGCCGCCCCGGCCGGCGGGGAGTCCTGCACCACCCGGGGATCAGAACTGCCGCCGGGGAGATAATCTGACGGGGTGAAATTGCCCTGGAAGAAGGACGACGTCGAAGGCGACACCGTCGACACGACCCCCGGTCAGACAACGGTGGAAGAAACTGCGGGCAGTCGCAGGTACACCGAGGGCAAAGGTCGCCCGACTCCCAAGCGGCGTGACGCCCAGGGCAAGCGACGCGGACCGGTCAGCCCGGCCCCGCTGACCCGCGCCGAGGCACGGGCACGGAAGAAAGAACTCAAGGGGTCGAACGTCACCCTGACCAAGGCCGAGAAAAAGGACCAGGCCGACGCTCGGCGTCAGCAGCGCGCCGATCAGCGTCAGAAGATGATGGAAGGCGACGAGCGGTATCTGATGCCGCGCGACAAGGGCGAGGTGCGTCGTTACGCCCGCGACATCGTCGACTCCCGCCGGAACTTCGCCGGGATGTTCATGCCCTTCGCCATCCTGCTGATCATCGTCATGTTCGTGCCGGCCATCGCGGTGTACGCCACGCTGCTCATGCTGGTCTTTGTGGTCTTCCTGGTAATCGACGGAGTGTTGCTGGGACGGATTTTGAACAATCGCGTCCGCGAGCGGTTCCCGAGCACCGAAGACGGCGGATTCAAGCTCGGCTGGTACGGATTCAGCCGCGCTATGCAGCTGCGGTTCATGCGGGCACCAAAACCGAGGGTCAAGCCGGGTGACGCGGTCTGAGCGACGATGCGCACTCTGATCCTTGGTGGAATTCGTTCAGGTAAATCAGCTTTCGGCGAGGGACTGCTCCCGGCAACCGGCGTCCGATACATCGCCACCGCGGCCGATCCGGCGACTGGCGACCCACAGTGGTCACAGCGGATCGCCGCGCACCGGTCACGACGGCCGGTCGGTTGGCAGACGGTGGAGTCCGCCGACGTCGCCGGTCGACTTCGCTCCGACCCGGACGTGGCGACTCTTGTCGACGATCTCGGCGGGTGGGTCAGCAGACAGATCGACGATGTGGGCGGCTGGGACGACGACAACTTCGACCTCTCCGACAAGATTGCCGAATTCGTCTCTGCGGTAGCCGAATTCACCGGGGACCTGGTCATCATCAGTCCCGAGGTGGGCCTGTCCCTGGTGGCGCCCACGCCGGCGGGACGGCTGTTTCAGGATCAGCTGGGGCTTCTCAACAACGCCGTGGCGGCAACGTGTGACCGGACGGTCCTGGTCGTCGCGGGCAAGGTCCTCGAGATCGGCGACCCTCAGCCGGCTGCCACCGGCGCTGTCAGCGCGGCGCCCGCCCCGGCCCAGGCATCGACAGCCGATGACATCGACGCCACGTCGGCAACCTCACAGACCGAGGGGTCCGACGATTCCGGGCAGCACGCCGGCCTCGGCGCCGCATCGGAGTTCGAACTCCCCGAGCAATTCGACTTCATCGCCGCACCCGACCGTGATGCCGCCATTGCGGCCAGGGCACGACAGGGCGAACTGACCAAGCCCACCGGCTCGCTGGGTCGGCTCGAAGAGATCGCAGTGTGGGTCGCTTCATGCCAGGGGGTCTGTCCCCCATCGCCTTTCGGGCAGCCGACTGTTGTTGTGTTCGCCGGCGACCACGGGGTCGCCCGCGCTGGGGTGTCGGCGTACCCACCTGAGGTGACGGCACAGATGGTCGCCAACTTCACCGCGGGTGGAGCCGCGGTGAACGTGCTGGCCAGACTGCACGGTGCAAAGGTCAGAGTCGAGGATCTCGCGGTCGACGCCGAGACCCCCGAAGCCATCAGCCGGTTCAAGGTACGGCGCAGCTCGGGTGACCTGACCATCGAAGACGCACTGACCACCGAGCAGACCCGCGCCGCCCTCGCCGCCGGGCGGGCCATCGCCGACCAAGAGATCGACAGTGGCGCCGATCTGCTGATCGCTGGCGAGATGGGTATCGGCAACACCACTCCCGCAACGATTCTCGTCGGTCTTCTGACGGACAACGAGCCCGTTGTGGTGGTCGGCCGCGGAACCGGCATCGACGACAACGGCTGGATCCGCAAGACTGCGGCGGTGCGCGACGGGATGCGTCGTGCGCGCCCCCACGGCAGGGTTCCCCTCGAGTTGCTGCGCACCGTGGCCGGCGCGGAGATCACCGCGATGGCGGGGTTCCTGGCCCAGGCTGCGTTACGGCGCACACCGGTCATCCTCGACGGTCTTGTGGTAACAGCCGCTGCGCTGGTTGCCAATGACATGGCGCCCGGCGCCCGCGAGTGGTGGTTGGCCGGGCATCGATCCGCCGAACCGGCTCACAGCATCGCGCTCAAGCAGCTCGATCTCGAGCCGCTCCTGGACCTCTCGATGCGCCTCGGCGAAGGCAGTGGCGCTTTGACCGCTCTCCCGGTGGTGCAGTCTGCGGTGGCCACACTCGCCTCCATGGCCACCTTCGCCGAAGCCCAGGTCACCGGCGCACCGGAACCCACGCGCGCCGGTCGATGAGCCTTCGCCGCGCGCTGCGCGGTCCCCAGACCGCGCTGTCCTGGTTGACCATCCTGCCTGTGGCGGAACCACCGGGCCCGTTCGACCGCGCCTTGGGCGGCGCGGTGATCGGGTCCACGCCCCTGGTCGGTGCGGTCCTCGGCGGCATCGCCGCCACAGCCGCGTTCGGGTTGTCGTTCACCGACTTACCGGTATTGATGCTCGGTCTGTTGATCGTCGGGTTGTTGGCGGTCCTGACCCGGGGCATGCACCTCGATGGGCTGGCCGACACCGCCGACGGACTCGGCTGTTTCGGTCCGCCCGAGCGTGTTCACGAGGTGATGCACAGTGGCAGCACCGGTCCGTTCGGCGCGGCGACGCTGGTGCTGGTGATGGGTGCGCAGGCAACCGGATACGGCGCCCTCATCGAACAGGGAAACTGGGCCGCCATCGTCTTCGTGGTCTTCCTCAGTCGCGTGGCCCCCGTGATCGGATGCCGGATCACGTTGCACGCCACCGAGAAGTCCAAGTTCGGTGCGTTGACCGCGGGCACGCAAAGGCTGACCATCCCGTTCTGGGTGATGGGGGCTGTGGTCGCCGGGTTCGCCATCGAGCCGGTACCGCCCATCCCCGGTGCGTTCACCGCCGTGGTGGTCGCAGCCTTCGCCTGGGCATTCACCGCGCACTGTTCCCGACGGTTCGACGGCGTGAACGGCGACGTTCTCGGCGCTCTCGTCGAGCTGAGCGCGCTGATCGCCTTGTGCGGGATGTTGATCGGCTGACAGGCCGGACGCCGACCTCAGCCGTAGAGCTTGGTCATCCAGCCGTGCGTGTCGGCGAACGTCCCGCGCTGTATGCCGGTGAGGGTGTCGCGCAGGGCCATCGTCACCTTGCCCGGCTGGCCGTCGGCGATCGTGTAGTCGTCGACGTCGCCCTTGACGTGTCCGACCGGGGTGATCACCGCGGCGGTGCCACACGCGAAGACCTCCGTGATCTCGCCCGAAGCCACGCCTTTGCGTAGCTCCTCGACGCTGATCTTGCGTTCACTGACGTCGAACCCGGCGTCGGTTGCCAACTGCAGCAACGATTCCCGGGTGATCCCAGGCAACAGAGATCCCGACAGCTCCGGGGTCACGAGCTTGGCGTCGGCACCGGACCCGAACACGAAGAACAGGTTCATCCCGCCCATCTCTTCGATGTGACGACGCTCGATGGCGTCGAGCCAGACCACCTGGTCGCATCCGTGCTCGGCGGCCTGGGCCTGGGCGAGCAGCGACGCCGCGTAGTTGCCACCGAACTTGGCCGCGCCGGTACCGCCGGGCGCCGCCCGCACGTACTCGGTGGACAGCCAGACACTCACCGGATGAACGCCGCGGGGGAAATACGCGCCGGCAGGCGACGCGATCAGCAGGTACCGGTACTCGGTCGCGGGCCGCACGCCGAGACCGGGCTCGGTGGCGATCATGAACGGGCGCAGATAGAGCGACGACTCGCCGCCGGCTGCGGGCACCCACTCGTGATCCGCGGCCAGCAGGGCTTGCAGCGAGGCCATGAAGTCCTCGGTGCTCAGTTCGGGCATGGCCAGCCGACGCGCCGAACGCTGCATCCGTGCTGCGTTGGCGTCGGGCCGGAACGATGCGATCGTCCCGTCGGACTGCCGGTAGGCCTTGAGACCTTCGAAGATCTCCTGGGCGTAGTGCAGCACCATCGCCGAAGGATCCAGGGCGATCGGGCCGTACGGGACGATGCTCGCGTCGTGCCAGCCCATGTCCGCGCTGTAATCGATGATCACCATGTGGTCGGTGAAATGCCTGCCGAATCCCGGGGCTTCCAGGATGTCGGCGCGGCGCGACTGGGACACCGGCTGGGGATGCTCGGTCCGGACGAACTCCAAGGTCATCAGGCAATGGTAACGCTCACCCGTCAGCCGATTCCGACCACCGATTCCGTGTGGCCCGACCACCCCCGGTCCGCAGGCGAAATGGGTGGGGTCAGCCGGCGTTCGCGGTCACGAACGGCGGCAGCACCACCTCACACTCGAGAGCCCGCCCCCGGACATCGACCACCACGGTGTCGCCTTTGGCGACACCGGCGGCACTGTCGATGAGCGCCAGGGCAATTCCGGTCTTGAGCGTCGGAGAGAACGTGCCCGAAGTGCACACGCCGATCCGGTCACCGCCTGCTGCCGACAACACGGGCAGATCGGCACGCGGCACGCCGCGCCCGGTCGCCCGCAGCCCCCACAGTCGGCGCACCGGGCCCGCCTCTTTCTCGGCCAGCAGGGCGTCGCGACCGAAGAACTCCGGCTTCTTCCATCCGACAGCCCAACTGCAACGGGCCTGCAGTGGACTGATGTCGACGGACAGTTCGTGTCCGTGCAAGGGGTAACCCATCTCGGTGCGGAGGGTGTCGCGAGCTCCCAATCCGGCCGCCTGCCCGCCCGCCGCGACAACTGCGGACAGAAGGGCATCGAAGACCGGCGCGCTGTCGTCCCACGACGGCAGCAACTCGTAGCCGCGTTCACCGGTGTACCCGGTCCGGCACACCCGCACCGGATACCTCGCGTCACCCACCGCCAACTCGGCATCGGCGAACGACATGTAGTCCATCTCCGTCGGCACGCCCAGATCCGCGAGCACCTGCGCCGAGCGTGGACCCTGAACCGCGATGACACCGAAGTCGCGATGACGGTTCCGGACCTCGATCCCGTCCGGGGCGACGGCCGCAAGCGCCGCGACCACTGCAGCCGTGTTCGCTGCGTTCGGAACCATGAACACCTCGTCGTCAGACACCCAGTAGACGATCAGGTCGTCGATGACCCCGCCGGTTTCGTTGGTGCACAACGTGTATTGGGCCTTGCCCGGCGCGATCTTGTTCAGATCGTTGGTGAGGGTGCGGTTCACGAACTCCGCAGCTCTCGGTCCGTTGACGGACGCCTTGCCGAGGTGACTGACGTCGAATATCCCGACCGCCTCACGCACGGCGGTGTGCTCGGCGACGGTGCCCGCATAGGACACCGGCATGTTCCATCCGCCGAATGCCGCGAAACTCGCGCCCAGTGTGCGGTGCGATTCCTCGATCGGTCCGGCCAGCAATTCACCTTCGCTCATGGCGTTACGCTATCGCGCCCACGGCGGGCCCGGGAGCGAGGCGAACTAGGATCGACAATCGGGAAGCATGTCGGCTACGAGTGGGAGTGAAACGTGAGCAAGTCAAGCGCGAACCGTCGGCTGGGTCCGGAACTGTCTCTGGTGACCCAGATCGGCAAGGGCGACGACGTTCTGGTCATCGGATTGACGACCGCCGAGGACGACGGCACTCCCACATTGGTGATCGGCGACGGACTGCTCGACGATGCGCAAGCAGGCGCAGTGGACGCCGCGCTGTCTGCGGTCGGGGCCACCGGCGCGGCCGGCCAGCTCACCCGGATCCCGGCACCTCCCGGACTCGGCGTCTCCTCTGTCCTCGCGGTGGGCCTGGGTGCCCCGGCCAAACTCGATGACAGCGAACACGTTCGACGACAAGCAGGTGTTGCCGCCCGCAGCCTCGACGGGGTGGCCAGCGCGCTCACCACGCTGTCCACGATCGATCTGACCGCCGCCGCCCAGGGCTTCTTCCTCGGCTCCTACCGCTTCGACGAGTTCCGTTCGAAGGAACCGGAGAAGTCCGGGGTCACCGCGGTCAAGCTCCTGGTGCCCGCCGCGGACAAACAAACCAAGAAAGAACTCGAGCGCGCCGAAGCCATCGCCACCGCGGTCGCGACCGCCCGCGACTTCGTCAACACCCCGCCGAGCCATCTGTACCCCGACGAGTTCGCACAACGCGCCAAGGCCCTCGGCTCTGCCGCCGGCCTCAAGGTGGAGATCCTCGACGAGGCAGCCCTGGCCAAGGACGGCTACGGCGGCATCGTCGGGGTCGGCCAGGGCAGTTCCCGGCCACCGCGCCTGGTGCGACTCACCCACACCGCGGGCCGCAAGTCGAAAACCGTTGCGCTCGTGGGTAAGGGCATCACCTTCGACACCGGTGGCATCTCGATCAAGCCGGCAGCCGGCATGGACCACATGACCTCGGACATGGGCGGAGCTGCGGCGATCGTGGCCACCACCATCCTCGCGGCCACACTCGACGTCGGCGTCAACGTCATCGCCACCGTCCCGATGGCCGAGAACATGCCGTCCGGCACCGCCCAACGTCCCGGCGACGTCCTCACCCAGTACGGCGGCAAGACCGTCGAGGTGCTCAACACCGATGCCGAGGGCCGGCTCATCCTCGCCGACGCGATCGTGCGCGCGTGCGAGGACAACCCTGACTACCTCATCGACACCGCAACACTCACCGGGGCGCAGATGGTGGCCCTGGGGACACGCACACCCGGTGTGATGGGCACCGAGGAGTTCCGTGATCGTGTCGCGACGATCTCCCGCTCGGTGGGCGAATCAGGTTGGGCGATGCCGTTTCCCGAGGAACTGCGTTCAGATCTCGACTCCCGGGTCGCCGACCTGGCCAACATCACCAATCACCGTTGGGGCGGAATGCTCTCGGCCGGCGTGTTCCTGCGCGAGTTCGTCGTCGACGGAGTCGAGTGGGCGCACATCGACATCGCCGGACCTGCGTTCAACACCGAAGGCCCGTGGGGCTATACCGGTAAAGGCGGTACAGGCGTCCCCGTACGCACCATCTTCGCCGTGCTCGAGGAGATCGCTGCCGAAGGGTAGAGCAAAAGGTAGGGTTTAGACCGGCGGTTCGGCCCACCAGGAAGTACCGCCACAACGCCGCGTCACCAACACCGGTGGCCCGGACTCAGACCGCAGACCGTACACCGGATCTCGAAATCGAGGAGTCGACAACGATGGCCTTCTCCGTCCAAATGCCCGCCCTGGGTGAAAGCGTCACCGAGGGCACAGTCACCAGGTGGCTCAAGCAGGAGGGTGACACGGTCGAGGCCGATGAACCGTTGCTCGAGGTGTCGACCGACAAGGTCGACACCGAGATCCCGGCCCCTGCCTCAGGTGTCCTGACAAAGATCGTCGCCCAAGAGGACGACGTGGTCGAGGTCGGCGGCGAGCTGGCCCAGATCGGCGAAGAAGGCGAATCGGGCGGAAGCTCCGACGACGCAGACTCCGGCGATGCCGGTTCCGACGAGGCGCCCGCCGAGCAAGAAGCGGAACCCGAAGCCGAACCAGAGCCTGAATCCGAACCCGAGCCGGCCAAGCCCGCCGCTTCGGGGTCGGGATCGAGCGAAGGCACCGACGTCACCATGCCCGAATTGGGTGAGTCCGTGACAGAGGGCACTGTGACGCGCTGGCTGAAAGAGGTCGGCGACTCGGTCGAGGCTGACGAGGCCCTCGTCGAGGTGTCCACCGACAAGGTCGACACGGAGATCCCATCGCCGGCGGCCGGCACCCTGCTCGAGATCGTCGCCCAGGAAGATGACGTGGTCGAGGTCGGCGGGCGTCTGGCGGTCATCGGGTCGGCCGACGCCAAACCCTCCGCCCCCGAGCCTGAGCCGGAACCCGAGCCGAAAGCCGAGCCGGAACCAGAACCCGAGCCCGAGCCGGAACCTGAGCCCGAGCCAGAACCCGAGGCGAAGAAACCCGAACCCGCCCCGGCCCCGAAGTCCGAGCCCGCCCCGAAGTCCGAGCCCGCCGAGAAGTCGGCCCCTGCGTCCAGCGGTGGCGACAGCGGCTCGAGTCCATACGTGACGCCGCTGGTCCGCAAACTCGCGGGCGAGAACAACGTCGACCTGAACTCGATCAAGGGCACCGGTGTCGGTGGCCGCATCCGCAAGCAGGATGTGCTCGCCGCCGCCGAGGCCGCAAAGACCCCGCCGGCAGCCGAGAAGTCCGCCGAGCCCGCACCCGCGGCGCAAGCGTCCTCGTCTGCGGTCGCACCGCGGCCGGAGCTGGCCCAGCTGGTCGGTACCACGCAGAAAATCAACAGGATTCGCCAGATCACGGCCAAGAAGACTCGTGAGTCCCTGCAGGAGAGCGCTCAGCTCACGCAGGTCTTCGAGGTCGACATGACCAAGATCGTGACGCTACGCAAGGCGGCGAAGGAAGGCTTCAAGTCGAGCGAGGGCGTGAACCTCACGTTCCTGCCGTTCATCGCGAAGGCTGTCGTTGAGGCCCTCAAAGCCCATCCCAACGTCAACGCCTCGATCGATGAGGACGCCAAGGAGATCACCTACTACTCGAAGGTGCATCTCGGTATCGCTGTGGACACCGAGCAGGGTCTGCTCTCGCCGGTCATCCACAACGCCGACGACCTCTCGGTCGCCGGACTGGCGCGGGCGATCGCCGACATCGCGAGCAGGGCGCGGAGCAACAAGCTCAAGCTCGACGACCTGACCGGTGGCACGTTCACCATCACCAACATCGGCAGCCAGGGCGCGTTGTTCGACACCCCGATCCTGGTTCCGCCGCAGGCCGCGATGCTGGGCACCGGCGCGATCGTCAAACGCCCGGTGGTGCTCACCGGAGCAGACGGTTCCGAATCGATCGCGGTGCGGTCGATGTCGTACCTGCCGCTGACCTACGACCACCGATTGATCGACGGTGCCGACGCCGGACGCTTCCTCACTACGGTGAAGCATCGTCTGGAAGAAGCGGCGTTTGAGGCAGATCTCGGCCTCTAACCGATGCGCATCGCCGTTGCGGGATCATCTGGATTGATCGGCACGGCCCTGGTGGACAGTCTCACCGGGGCCGGCCACCAGGTGGTCCGTCTCGTTCGCAGGCCGACGACGGCGCAGAACGAGATCCATTGGCAGCCTGAATCTTTCGGCATAGATCCCAGTTCGCTGCGCGGCACCGATGCCGTCGTCAACCTGTGTGGCCGGGGCATCGGCGACCGGCGCTGGTCCGGGCATGTCAAGCAGCAACTGCGAGACAGCCGGATTATCCCGACACAGGTGCTCGCCGATGCCGTACGGGCCGCACAGATACCGGTACTGGTGAACGCCAGCGCAACCGGCTACTACGGCGACACCGGGTCGACGGCGGTCACCGAGGAGAGCCCGTCCGGGACGGGTTTCCTCGCCGACCTGACCACCGACTGGGAAGCCGCGGCGATGTCGGCATCGGTACCCGGCGAGCACCGCGTCACTCTGCTCAGGATCTCGCCCGTGATGTCGCCGACGGGCGGAATCCTCGGCAAGCTCCGACCTCTGTTCCGGCTGGGTCTGGGAGCGAAACTCGGTGACGGCCGTCAGTATCTCCCCTGGATCAGCCTCGTGGACGCTGTCCGCGCGATCGAGTTCGTGCTGGACCGGTCGCTTGCCGGGCCGGTCAACATCTGTGGCCCGGCGTCGGTGACGAACAACGAGTTCACCAAGACATTCGGTCGCACTCTAGGGCGCCCGGCTCCGTGGACGGTCCCGGGTTTTGCGCTCAAGAGGGGTGCCGGTGAGATGGCCGAGGAAATGTTGTTGGGGGGCCAGAACGTTGTACCTGCTGTGCTGACCGGCGACGAATTCGACTATCGGCATCCGACCATCGCCGCGGCGTTGGCGTATGCCACCGGCCGCGAGGGCCGAGGAGTGGCAGGATGAAAAAGTGATGACCAATGCACGACTGTCCCGAGACCCGATCGAGGTTCGCCGACTGGGCCGGGTGGACTACCAGGAGACATTCGACCTGCAGCATCGGCTCGCTACTGACCGTGCCGACGGTGTGCTGGACCACGACATACTGCTGTTGCTGGAACACCCGCCCGTCTACACCGCCGGCAGGCGAACCGAGGATGCCGACCGGCCGACGGACGGTTCACCCGTCATCGACGTGGACCGCGGCGGGAAGATCACCTGGCACGGCCCTGGCCAGCTCGTCGCCTATCCGATCGTCGCGCTCGCCCAGCCGGTTGATGTCGTGGACTACGTGCGCCGGCTGGAAGAGGCCATGATCGCCGTGTGCTCGCAGCTCGGCCTCCCGACGTACCGGGTCGACGGCCGGTCGGGCGTCTGGGTGCTCGGAACAGGAGGCGGAAGTGCGGATCGGAAGATCGGTGCCATCGGCATCAGGGTCGCTCGCGCTGTAGCCCTGCACGGGATCGCCATCAACTGCAATCCGGATCTCGATGCGTTCGGTTCGATCATTCCGTGCGGTATCCCCGACGCCGGGGCAGGTTCTCTGACAGGCGAATTGGGTCGCACGGTCACAGTCGACGAGGTGCTCCCCCTGCTGGAGAAGGCCGTGGTCGACGCGCTCGACGGCATCCTCCCGGTCAGCGACCACCCGGCGCCGACCGAGCCCTCCCCGCAGGTCTTCGCACCTGCCCGCACCGGCGTAGCATCGATCCAGTGACCGTTTCGCAGGACAAACCATCTCAATCCAGCGCCCCCGGGTCCGTAGGTCCCAATGGCCGAAAGTTGCTCCGGCTCGAGGCGCGCAACGCCGAGACGCCGATCGAGCGCAAGCCGTCGTGGATCAAGACCCGCGCCACCATGGGCCCGGAGTTCACCGAACTCAAAGCCCTGGTGAAGAGCGAGGGCCTGCACACGGTCTGCGAAGAAGCGGGATGTCCCAACATCTATGAATGCTGGGAAGACCGTGAGGCCACCTTCCTGATCGGCGGCGAACAGTGCACCCGTCGGTGCGACTTCTGCCAGATCGACACCGGTAAGCCCAGCGACCTCGACCGTGACGAGCCCCGCCGGGTGGCGGAGTCGGTTGCGACGATGGGGTTGCGCTACTCCACCGTGACCGGTGTGGCGCGCGACGACCTCCCTGACGGCGGTGCCTGGCTGTATGCCGAGACCGTGCGTTACATCAAGCAGCTCAACCCCAACACCGGCGTCGAGTTGTTGATCCCCGATTTCAACGCCGACCCGGACCAACTCGCCGAGGTGTTCGCCTCACGGCCCGAGGTGCTGGCCCACAACGTCGAGACGGTGCCGCGCATCTTCAAGCGCATCCGTCCCGCGTTCCGCTACCAGCGCAGCCTCGACGTGATCACCGCTGCGCGCGACGCCGGCCTGGTCACCAAGTCCAACCTCATCCTCGGGATGGGCGAGACACCGGACGAGGTCCGCGAGGCCATGGCCGATCTGCACAATGCCGGCTGCGACATCCTGACCATCACGCAGTACCTGCGTCCGTCACCGCGGCATCATCCGGTCGATCGGTGGGTCAAGCCCGAAGAGTTCGTCGAGCACTCCACGTTCGCCGACAACCTGGGGTTCGCCGGCGTGATGGCGGGGCCACTGGTGCGTTCGTCGTACCGGGCCGGCCGTCTGTACGCCCAGGCGATGGCTCACCACGGCCGGGAGTTGCCCGCCGAGATGGCCCATCTTACCGACGGTGGTAGCGCCACCCAGGAAGCCACGTCGCTGCTCGCTCGCCTCGCCCGCTGACCCGGCACTCCGCCGCCACCGGACGTTGACCATCGGGTTGGGACGGCCTGGTCAACTGATTTGGATGGTTCAGTATCCTGGACCTCATGGCTAAGGCACCAAAAGCGACAAAAGAGGCGAAGGCAGCAGCGAAGGCTGCCCGTAAGGAAGCGTCGCGGGCCCGCCGCAAGCAGCTCTGGCAGGCGTTCCAGATGCAGCGCAAAGAAGACAAGCTGCTGCTGCCCTACATGATCGGCGCGGTTGTCCTCCTGGTCGGCCTGGCCGTGCTCATCGGTGTGCTCACCGGGTCGCTGGTGTTCGTTCTGCCGCTGGGCATCGTTCTGGGTGTGCTGATCGCTTTCATCATCTTCGGTCGTCGTGTTCAGAAGACGGTGTTCACCAAAGCGGAGGGCCAGGCCGGCGCCGCAGCGTGGGCGCTGGACAACATGCGTGGACAGTGGCGGGTCAAGCAGGCGGTGACGGGCACCGCCCATCTCGACGCGATCCATCGGGTCATCGGCAAGCCCGGGGTCATCCTCGTCGCCGAAGGCGCGCCCCATCGCACCAAATCGTTGCTGGCACAGGAGAAGAAGCGGATCGCCCGACTGGTCGGCGATACACCGATCTACGACGTGACCGTCGGCAACGAGGAGGGCCAGGTACCCCTGAAGAGCCTCGAACGCCACCTGAACAAACTGCCGAGCAACATCAACAAGGCCCGGATCGACGCCCTGGAATCACGTCTTGCCGCGTTGGGCGGGAAGCAGCCCGGACCGGGAATGCCCAAGGGACCGATGCCGCAGGGTGCGAAGATGCGCAACGTCCAGCGCGCCGCCCGCCGCCGCTAGTCCTCCGCACTTCGCACTTCCCCCACTCCGCCCTTCCAGCACGTCAAATTCTCCTCACAGTCCGAACAGAACAGCGCCACCCGTTCTGGTCACATCCACCCTGCAATTGGTGGATGGGCCGAAACGGGTGGCGCTGTCGTCGGTGCGTGTTGTGGCGGGAGGCTAGCGCGTACGGACCAACGCGGTACCGGTTGCCCGATCGTGCAGTCCTCGGCCATCGGCATCATTGATCAGAGGCGGAACCAGGAAGACGATGAGGATCTGCCGGCCCAGCGACCGCAGAAGTCCCACCCGCTCGCCCCCGTCCACCCTGGCCACCCGCAAGCCGGTGATGAACTGGCCCGGGGTGAAGCCGAATGCGGTCAAGGTCACGGCTCCGACCACAAACCAGACGAGCAGGACGATCGTCGACAGCGACGACGACTGCAGGTCCTGGACAAACAGCAGTGAGATACCGCCGCACATCAGCCAATCCACGAGCAGACCCACGCAGCGGTGCCACGACGACGCCAGCGCCCCGGGACCCGATTCGGGCAGTCCGAGCTGTTCACCGCGGTAGGTGCCGTCGTCGACACCATCGTGGAGAGCCGACTGAGGGCCCGAGAGCCACGATCCGGTGATTCGTCCCATTGCCCAATCATAGATGTGCTGGCGAATCCGTCGGACCGGACGCGACTCGCCCCGACACGCCGTGATCGGTACCGTCGTTGCGTCGCGGACTTCCCTACGTAACACAGGCGAAACACCGAGGTATCTGCCAAGCAACCTGGTGTCAATACGGTCAGCGGTGATGATCCGCCGCTCTAGAGTGGCAAGGACAGTCGTCAGACCCAGGTAGAACCCAAGAATCGGTCTGACTACAACGGGTACGAGTGAAGGAGTCACCCACAGGTGTACAACACAAAAGAAGAACTGCTCGAGGGCATCAAGTCCGAGGGCGTCGAATATGTCGACATCCGGTTCTGCGATCTCCCCGGGGTGATGCAGCACTTCTCCATCCCGGCCTCGGCTTTCGATGAGAGCGTCTTCGAGGACGGCCTGGCATTCGACGGATCGTCGGTGCGCGGCTTCCAGTCGATCGACGAGTCGGACATGATGCTCCTCCCCGACCCGGCGACTGCGCGGATCGACCCGTTCCGCAAGGCGAAGACGATGAACGTCACCTTCTTCGTGCACGACCCGTTCACGCGCGAGGCCTACAGCCGCGACCCGCGAAACATCGCCCGCAAGGCCGAGGACTACCTGGCCAGCACCGGCATCGCCGATACCTGCTTCTTCGGCGCCGAGGCCGAGTTCTACATCTTCGACTCGGTGTCCTTCAGCTCCGAGATCAACGGCACCCACTACCAGGTGGAGTCCGAATCAGGCTGGTGGAACACCGTTTCGCAGACCGACCCCGACGGTTCACCCAACCTCGGATACAAGGTCCGCCAGAAGGGCGGGTACTTCCCGGTCGCCCCGTACGACCACTACGTCGATCTGCGCGATGAGATCTCGACCAACCTCCAGAAGGCCGGGTTCATCCTCGAGCGCGGACACCACGAGGTGGGCACCGCCGGACAGGCCGAGATCAACTACAAGTTCAACACCCTGTTGCACGCAGCCGACGACGTTCAGCTGTTCAAGTACATCGTGAAGAACACCGCATGGCAGAACGGCAAGACCGTCACCTTCATGCCCAAGCCCCTCTTCGGCGACAACGGATCGGGCATGCACGCCCACCAGTCGCTGTGGAAAGACGGCAAGCCGCTCTTCCACGACGAGGCCGGCTACGCGGGACTGTCGGATCTGGCCCGCCACTACATCGGCGGCATCCTGCACCACGCGCCGTCACTGCTGGCGTTCACCAACCCCACGGTCAACTCCTACAAGCGGCTCGTGCCGGGCTACGAGGCCCCCATCAACCTGGTCTACAGCCAGCGCAACCGCAGCGCCTGCGTGCGTATCCCGATCACCGGCAACAACCCGAAGGCCAAGCGCCTCGAGTTCCGTTGCCCGGACAGCTCGGGCAACCCGTACCTGGCGTTCGCCGCGATGATGATGGCCGGCCTGGACGGCATCAAGAACAAGATCGAGCCGCACGAGCCCGTCGACAAGGACCTCTACGAGCTCCCGCCCGAGGAGGCCAAGGGCATCCCCCAGGCCCCCACGTCGCTCGGCGCGGTCATCGACCGCCTCGAAGAGGATCACGAATACCTCACCGAGGGTGGCGTGTTCACCGAGGACCTGATCGAGACCTGGATCTCGTTCAAGCGTGAGAACGAAATCGAGCCGGTGCAGATCCGTCCGCACCCCTACGAGTTCTCTCTCTACTACGACGTCTGATCCGCCTCCGGCGAAGGACGTCTGATCCGCCTCCGGCGAAGGACGTCTGACCCGCCTCCGGCGATCAGCGCCTGAGTAAGTCAAACCCGGCCGCCCGGTGAACTGCCACGCAGTTCACCGGGCCGGTTCTGCGTATCCAGGCCCACACCCTGCCCACGGAATGAACCGACGAGCGCACCGGTTGGCGTGAAGAGGTTCAACAGTCACAACATCGCAGGGAGTCAATCGTGAAGATCGGCATCATCGGAGCAGGTTTTATCGGCGGAACGCTCACCCGTCGCCTCACCCAACTGGGTCATGAGGTCCGGGTCGCCAACTCGCGCGACCCGCAGACGCTCGCCGACCTGGCGTCGGAGACCGGAGCCACCGCGGTGTGGGCATCGGAAGCAGCCGAGGACGCCGATCTCGTGATCGTCAGCATCCCGCAGAAGAACACTCCTGACCTGGCGCCGGGCATCGTGTCGGCGCGCAAACCCGGTGCACCCATCATCGAGACGAACAACTACTACCCGCAGCAGCGCGACGGCAAGATCGACGCCATCGAAGACGGCACACCCGAGAGTGTCTGGGTCTCACAGCTCCTCGGCGAGCCGGTCTACAAGGTGTTCAACGGCATCTTCTGGAAGCACCTGCTCAACAAGGGTGTCCCGGCCGGAACACAGGGCCGCATCGCACTCCCGATCGCGGGCCCGGATGACGAGGGCAAGAAAGTCGTCTCCCAGCTCGTCGACGAACTGGGTTTCGATCCGGTCGACGCCGGCAGCCTCGACGAGTCGTGGCGTCAGCAACCGGGCACCCCGGTGTACGGCAAGGACTATGGGATCGACGGCACCATCGAAGCGCTTGCGCAGGCGACGCCGGAACGCACCGCCGAGTGGCGCGCCTGACCCCACGAGCGACGTCCGCCCGCGCCGAGTGATTCGTCGCGGGCGGATGTGTTTGCGTCACAGCACATTCGCCGACCGCAGTGATCGGTCAGCGATCAGCAACTGCTACGTTGCCTGGATGACCTACAAGCGTTTGCTCCCGGCCCTCATCGTGTCCTCGACGCTGATGCTGGCCGCATGCGGCTCCGACGCCGACTCCGCCACCTCTGAATCAACCGCCGCGGGGATCACCACCACCGCAGCACCCGCGGGATGCCCGACCGTGGCCCCGGAGTCCGATGTGGCACCGGAGTGGACGTTGTCAGGAACCACCGGTGAGGTCGCCGTCACCGGCTCCACCGACACCACCGCGCCCGCCGTCGAGGTCACCACACCCTTCTCCGTCGACCAGACGACCGTTCACACGCTGACCGAGGGTGACGGCGCACTCGTGCCCGACACTGCCGAGGTGACGGTCTGCTACATGGGGGTGAACGGCCGCGACGGCACCGTGTTCGACAGCAGCTACGAGCGCGGCGTGCCCGTCGACTTCCCGCTCGACCGCGTCGTTCCAGGCTTCCAGAAGGCCATCGCCGGCCAGAAGGTCGGATCCACCGTGGCCGTCGCGATGACGTCTGCCGATGGTTACGCGAACGGCAATCCCCAGGCCGGTATCGAAGCCGGCGACACGCTGGTTTTCGCCATCAAGATCATCTCCGCCGAGAGCTGATCAGAGGGCCAAGAAGCGAGGCCGTGGCCGGCTCGGTACCGAAGAGACGTCAGCTCGGTACCAGTGCGACCACCAGTGCGCGATGGTCAGACCTCGTCACCGAGAAGGTGGACAACGATGTCGCGGTGAATCCGCGCGTCACCACGTGGTCGATGCCGATCAGCGGCGGGTAGCTGCGGTCGTCCGGGTAGGTCAACTGCACGCCCTCGCCCGCCTGCTCGGTCGCATCCCGGAATCCGCGCTCCAGTAGCGACCGGTACTGCGCGTGGTCCCATGTCGCGTTGAAGTCTCCGCTGACGATCACCCGATCTCCGGTGACCCCGTGCAGCGTTTCGCGCAGGCGTTTCATCTCGTCCACCCATCGATCCGGGTCGTAGGGGTAAGGCGGGATCGGATGTACGGCGAAGACGGTGGTGCCGGGCGCGCCCGGAAGGTCCACGTCCGCACGCAGATTTCCCAGCGCGAACCCGTTCAGTTCAGCAGTGTTGCGGAGGGGGTAACGGCTGAATATGCCGGTGCCGGTACCACCTTCGCCGGGTACCACGAACTCGTACGGCATCATGCCGCGTAGATCTGTGCCCTCGAGTGCAGCAAGGGACTCGGGCGTGAGCTCCTCGACGGTGAGCAGCGCCGCACCCGTCGCCCGGACCCGCGACACCACTTCCCCGGCATCGGCCTTGCCGAGCTTGAGGTTCGCCTGCACCACTGTCACCGACCCGCGAGCGGGTGCATCGGCCGCTTTGAACAGCGGCGCCTGGGTCCAGATGCCCACCCCCAACAGGACAACGGCCAGCACTGTGGAGATCCACCGTCGTGTCACGGCGAGGATGAGGATCGCAGGAACGATGGCAAGCAACATCAGCGGTACGGCACTGGCAGCAGCGATCGCCACCTGCCCACGGCCTGGGAAGAAATGCAGCCACACCGCCGCCAGGGCAACCGCGAACAGCGCCCAGCCGATCACCACGGCAAAGAAGTAGAGGACCTTGAACGCGGCTCCCCGGTCTGCCAGACGCTGCGAGCGCCGCCTCACCCGCCGAATACCTTCAGTACCACGGCTTTTGCCCGCCGGGTCACGCGCAGATAGTTGTCCAAGAACTCCCCCGAGTCGTCATCGTGCCATCCGGCCGCAAAAGCGACCGCGCGCAACGTCTTTCCCGGCGCCGGCAACTGGTCCACTGCCTTACCGCGCACCAGCACCAGCGCATTGCGTGCCTTCGTCGCCGTCAGCCACGCCTCCTTGAGGAGGTGGACGTCATTCTCCCCGAGCAGTTCCGCCGAGCCGATGGCGTCGAGACATTGCAAGGTCGATGTGTTGTGCAGGGCCGGGATCCGGTGCCCGTGCCGCAACTGCAACAGCTGAACCGTCCACTCGACGTCGGCGAGGCCACCTCGTCCCAGTTTCGTGTGAGTTGCCGGGTCGGCCCCGCGTGGGAGACGTTCGGCATCCACCCGGGCTTTGATCCGCCGGATCTCACGGACCGCATCCGAGGACACGCCGCCCTCCGGGTATCGGATCTGGTCGGCCATGTGCAGGAAGGCGACTCCGAGGTCCTCATCGCCGGCGACCTGGTGCGCTCGCAGCAACGCCTGGATCTCCCAGGCCTGCGCCCACTGCTGGTAGTACGTCGCGTAGGCGGCGAGGGTGCGAACCACCGGGCCGTTGCGGCCTTCCGGGCGCAGCCCGGTGTCGACCTCGAGCGGAGGGTCGGCACTCGGCGTCCCGAGGAGTTGGCGCACCCGGTCGGCGATCGAGTTGGCCCATCGGACCGCCTCGGACTCGTCCACGCCTTCCACGGGGTCGCAGACGAACAGCACGTCGGCGTCCGACCCGTAACCCAGTTCACCGCCACCGAGCCGGCCCATGCCGATCACGGCCATCCGGGCGGGAGCGGGTGATTTCCGTTCGGCGACCGAGGCTTTGGTGACCACCGTCAGCGCGGCATTCAGCACACCGGCCCATACCAGCGACAGCGCTCGGCACACCTGCGGGACGTCGAGCATGCCCAGGATGTCGGCCGAAGCAACCCTGGCCAGTTCGGCTCGCCGGTGTGAGCGCGCCACTGCGATGGCCGATTTGAGGTCACGCTGCCGGACGGCCGAGGCGACCATGCCGCCGACCACGTCCTTGGGATCGACCTCGACGAGCTTGGGACCCAGCGCGCCGTCCGCATACAACCGGATCACATCTGGGGACCGCATCAGCAGCTCGGCTGCGTAGGCCGAAGTGCCCAGCACCGTCATCAACCGTTCGGCGACCACACCCTCGTCGCGGATCAGGCGCAGGAACCAGTCGCGATCGGCCGCTGCGTCGCACAGCCTCCGGTAGTTGAGAAGGCCCGCGTCCGGATCTGGTGTGCGACTGAGCCATTCGAGCAACGTCGGCAGAAGCAGTTCCTGGATCTGACCGCGGCGCCCGGTCTCGGAGACCAGCGCTTTCAGATGCCCCAGCGCGTTCTGCGGTTTGCTGTAGCCGAGCGCGCCCAGACGCCGGATCGCCGATTCGTCCGACAGTCTCAACTCGTCCTTGTCGAAACGTGTGACCGCTTCGAGCAAGGGACGGTAGAAGATCTTCTCGTGCAGGCGGCGAACCCGATGCGACTGTCGTCGGATCTCTTCGCGCAGCACGCCCCCCGCATCGAGGTCGCCGGTGGGTCTGATGTGTGCGGCGCGGGCCAGCCACCGCATGGCCTCCACATCGGTGAACTCGGGAAGCGTATGCGTGCGCTTGAGCCGTTGGAGCTGCAGGCAGTGTTCCAGCAAACGCAAGAACTCGTAGGAGGCAATGAGATTGGCGCCGTCGTCGCGGCCGATGTACCCACCGTCCCGCAACACCGTGAGGGCCTCGACGGTTCCCTTGACCCGAAGCGTTTCGTCGACCCGGCCGTGCACCATCTGCAAGAGCTGAACGGCGAACTCGACATCGCGCAGCCCACCGCGACCGAGTTTGATCTCGCGCTCGCGCATGTCCTCGGGCAGCATCGACTCGACGCGGCGGCGCATCGCCTGCACGTCGATGACGAAGTCTTCGCGCTCAGAGGCCTCCCACACCATCGGGCTCAGCGCGTCCACGTACTGGCGGCACAGTTCCATGTCGCCGGTCATCGGCCGCGCCTTGAGCAGGGCCTGGAACTCCCACGTCTTGGCCCAGCGCTTGTAGTAGGTGACGTGCGCATCGAGGGTTCGGGTGAGAGCGCCCGCCTTGCCTTCCGGCCGTAGCGCGGCATCCACCTCGAAGAAGGCAAGCGATCCCACGCGCATCATCTCGCCGGCGATACGGCTGGTCTGCGCATCGGCGGGCTCGCTGACGAAGATGACATCGACGTCGCTGACGTAATTCAGTTCGCGCGCACCGCATTTGCCCATGGCGATCACACCGATGCGACAGGTCAGCGGGTCGTCACCGCAGATCTCGGCAATGGCGACCGCCAAGGCCGCCGTGAGAGCCGCGTCGGCGAGATCGGCCAAGAAGTTGCTCACATCGCTGAACCACAGGACCGGTTCGTCCTCGACGGTGGGCGCGAGGTCGCGGGCGGCCACCTGCAGCAGCAGGTCGCGATAGGCGAGCCGCAGCGCAACCACTGCTTTCGGGCCTGTCTCGCGTGCCCGGAACAGCAGGTTCCCGTTGTCTTCGTGTCCCGACTCGGGTTGTGCGTCAACGGCATCGAGCATCGACTGCAGAACCTCTGCCGGTTCGGGCAGGTCCTTACGAGTCAGCAATCGCCACGCGTGGTTTTCGGCGACGATGTGGTCGCCCAACGCCGTCGACGAACCCAGTACGGCGAACAGACGTCCCCGGAAACCGCGGTCGGTGCGTAACAGTGCGTCGATGTCCGCCCATTCCGGGCCGACGGCCGCGTGCAGCCGGACGAGCGCTCGGAGCGCGATGTCCGCACTCGGTGCGCGCGAGAGCGCCCACAACAGATCGACGCTCTCTTCTGCATCCCAGCCGAGCGTCGCCAGATCCGCAGCCGCTGTTGCTTCCAGCAGTCCGAGTCGGCCGACACTGGGCACTCGAGATCGCGAGGCAGGTGGGTTCACAACACACAACGGTACTGGTCGAGCTGTCGACGGCACCATCAGCCCACACGGGCCGGCGCCGCCGGAGAGTTACAGGGCCAGGTAGTTCTTCAGTTCGAACGGCGTGACGTGGCTGCGGTACTCGGTCCACTCCGCCCACTTGTTGCGCAGGAAGTACTCGAAGACGTGTTCGCCGACGGCCTCGGCGACCAATTCGGACTTCTCCATCTTCGTGAGAGCCTCGGCCAGACTGCCGGGCAACTCGCGATACCCCATGGCCCGGCGCTCTGCCGGGGTCAGCGCGAACACGTCGTCTTCGGCGTGTTCCGGGAGCTCGTAGCCTTCCTTGATTCCCTTGAGCCCTGCAGCCAGCAATACGGCGAAGGTGAGGTACGGGTTGCATGCGGAGTCGGGGCTGCGGACCTCGATCCGGCGTGAGGAGGCCTTGTTGGGCGTGTACAGCGGCAGGCGGATGAGCGCCGAGCGGTTGGCCGCGCCCCAGCTGGCGGCGGTCGGGGCCTCACCACCGTGGATCAGGCGCTTGTAGCTGTTCACCCACTGGTTCGTGATGGCACTGATCTCGTCGGCGTGGTGCAGGATGCCGGCGATGAACTGTTTTCCGGTGTCCGACAGCTGCATCGGGTCGTCGGGATTGTGGAAGGCGTTGGTGTCGCCCTCGAACAGGCTCATGTGGGTGTGCATCGCCGAGCCGGCGTACTCGCTGAACGGCTTGGGCATGAACGTCGCCCAGACGTTCTCACCGATCGCGACCTCTTTGACGACGTAGCGGAACGTCATCACGTTGTCGGCCATGGACAGGGCGTCGGCGTACCGCAGGTCGATCTCCTGCTGTCCGGGTGCACCCTCATGATGCGAGAACTCCACCGAGATGCCCATCGACTCGAGGGCTTCGATGGCGTGGCGCCTGAAGTTGGGCGCCGAATCGTGTACTGCCTGATCGAAATAGCCACCGCTGTCGGCGGGGATCGGGATCGACCCGTCGACACTGGGCGGGTTCTTGAGCAGGAAGAACTCGATCTCGGGGTGCACGTAGCAACTGAATCCTTGATCGGCGGCCTTGTTCAGCTGCCGACGGAGGACGTGGCGCGAATCTGCCCAGGACGGTTCACCGTCGGGCATCACGATGTCGCAGAACATGCGCGCGGAGTGGTGCCGCCCGGTGCTGGTGGTCCAGGGCAGGATCTGGAACGTGGACGGATCGGGCTTAGCGATCGTGTCGGCCTCGGACACCCGTGAAAAGCCCTCGATGGCCGACCCGTCGAACCCGATACCCTCGGCGAAAGCGCCTTCGAGCTCGGCAGGCGCGATCGCAACCGACTTCAGATATCCGAGAACGTCGGTGAACCAGAGGCGAACAAAACGAATGTCGCGCTCTTCAAGGGTCCGGAGCACGAATTCTTTTTGGCGATCCATGACATCGGAGCCTAGGAGCGCGGTGTTAAATCGATGTTACAAGCGCGCATCAACCAGAATATCCAGCGGATTTCACCCTGGAATCTCAACATTTGAGGTTTTCTTCCGGAAGTGTGAGATCGACGAAGTATGCGGTGATCGCGTCGTCCACACAGTCATCGCCCTGCAATGATGCCGTGTGCTGATCGCCTTCGAACGTGATCAGCCGGGCGCGTAGTTGCCGCGCGAGTTCCACACCCGCCTGGTAGGGAGTCGCCGGGTCGTTGGTGGTGGACACGACGACCGTGGTGGGCAGATCGGGGACATCGAGTTCATGGGGCGTGCTACTCGGTGGTACCGGCCAGAACGCGCACGCGTCACGGGCGCCCCGGCCGGTTCCGCGACCGTCGTCGGCAAACGGCGCCACCCTGCGGGATTCGACATCGAGACGATCGATCTGGGCCTGATCGGTCAATGGCGGGTCGTCCACACAACGCACCACCGTGAAGGTGTCCAAGGTGTTGGTGTACGCGCCCGAGGAGTCGCGGCCCTCGTACAGGTCCGCCAGCCGCAGCAACGTACTCCCGGTGCCCTCGGTCAGCTGCGCCAAGCCCTCTCGCAGCGGTTCCCAGAGCGTGTCCGAATACAAGGCCTGGCTCACCCCTGTCATCGCGTCGCCGTAGGTGAGTCGACGGTCTTGCGTCGTCGGGACCGGCGCGTCGATCAGCGGCCGGGTCAACTGCTGGAACCGTGCCGTGGCCTTCGACGGGTCCGGACCGAGTGCGCAGTCGGAGTACCGGGCGCAGTCGGCAGAGAACGCATCAAACGCCGATTGGAAACCTCCTCGCTGCGCCACGGCATCCTCGACCGGGTCGGCCGACGGATCCACTGCTCCGTCGTTGACCATGGCCCGGACCTTGGTCGGGAACTGCTCGGCGTACGTCGCACCGATGCGGGTGCCATAGGAATAGCCCAGATAGTTCAACTGCTCGTCGCCGAGTACCGCACGGAGAACGTCCATGTCCTTGACCACGTCGTCGGTACCGACATGCGCGAGATACTCCGTACCCAGGCGTTCGGCGCACTTCTGGGCGAACGACCGCGCACGGTCCTCGATCGCGGCGATGCCATCGGGCGTCATGTCGACGAGGGTCTCGGCCCGTTCCGCGTCGCGTTCCTCGTCGGTCAGGCAACGGATCTCCGGCGTCGATTTGCCGATGCCCCGCGGGTCGAACCCGATCAGGTCAAAACGTTCGGAGACGTCGAGATCGCCGAGGAAGTCGGCCTGCGCCGCGATGAACTCGACCGCGGAGGCTCCCGGTCCGCCCGGGTTCAGCAGCAGCGAGCCGATCTTGTTGCCGGACGCCCGCAGCCGGAACATCGCGATCTGTGCCACCTGCCCTTCGGGGTCGGCGTAGTCCACCGGGACCGACACGGTCGCGCAGTCGCTGCGGTCGGCCGGATAGCCGTTCAGCTCCTGGTCGGCGAAGTCGGTGCACGGACCCCAGCGGACCTTTTGTCCGTAGAACCGGTCGAGGTCCGGAGTCGGGGCCACACCGGTGGTGAACGTTGCGTCGGTCGGTGTGCCCGACACACCTTCGGTGCATGCGGCCGTCAGCAACAGCGCCATCAGGATCGTCACCACCGTGACGACTCGTCGCTGCCCGGTCGGGCCCTGGTCCACGAGCCGGGTCGGCCTCTCATCCATGCTCACCGTCATCATCGTGCCACGCGAACGACGCCGCACAGGCCCGCTGCGAAGTCGGTGAGGTTCCGTCGAGATCACGTCCGTGTGACAAGTTCCACTGCCGACACCATTTCTCCGCGCGCCGCGGAGTGCCACACTGGTGGGGTCATCCACCCACCCGGGTACCCGCGGATGCGGGACTCGAGGCACGAAAGAGACAACGATGTCCGAAAATTCGGTTTATGGCGCTGCTCCCTCCGCACCAATTTCTGGCGAAGCAGCCACCTCCTCCCCCCGCCGCCGCATCACCCGCGTGCATCACCTGGCCCAGATGAAGTCTGAAGGCGAGAAGTGGTCGATGCTCACCGCGTACGACTACTCCAGTGCCCGGATCTTCGACGATGCCCAGATCCCGGTTCTCCTCGTCGGTGATTCCGCGGCAAACGTCGTCTACGGCTACGACACCACCATCCCCGTCAGCATCGACGAACTGCTCCCCCTGGTCCGCGGGGTCGTGAAGGGTGCGCCGCACGCGCTGGTGGTCGCCGATCTCCCCTTCGGCAGCTACGAGGCCGGGCCGCAGCAGGCCCTGGAGTCCTCGATCCGATTCTTCAAAGAGGGCGGTGCCCATGCCGTCAAACTCGAGGGCGGCGAACGCGTCGCCGACCAGATCGCCACTCTGACCGCGGCAGGCATCCCGGTGATGGCACACATCGGCTTCACTCCCCAGAGCGTCAACGGCCTCGGCGGTTTCCGCGTTCAGGGCCGTGGTGATGCCGGCGACCAGCTGATCGCCGACGCCATCGCCGTCCAGGAGGCCGGCGCGTTCGCTGTGGTGATGGAGATGGTCCCTGCCGACCTCGCGGGACAGATCAGCCGCAAACTCACCATCCCCACCGTGGGCATCGGGGCCGGCAACGAAACCGACGCACAGGTACTCGTATGGCAGGACATGGCCGGCTTCACGCACGGCAAGACCGCCCGGTTCGTCAAGCGCTACGCCGACGTCGGCGGCGAATTGCGCCGTGCCGCAGAGCAGTACGCGGACGAGGTGCGTCGCGGACAGTTCCCCGGACCCGAGCACAGCTACTAGGGCTTACAACTCGGTCGGCCACAAATGCGAGCCCGTCCGCGGACGGACCGGCATAGTGGTCGGATGCGCGACTTCTATCCGGCCATCGAGCCGTACGCCTCCGGACATCTCGATGTCGGTGACGGGCAACAGATCTACTGGGAGCAGAGCGGCAACCCGGGCGGCAAACCCGTGGTGTTCGTCCACGGCGGTCCGGGCGGCGGTACGTCACCGAATCAGCGACAGTTCTTCCACCCCGACGCCTATCGGATCGTCTTGTTCGACCAACGGGGATGTGGGCAGTCCCGGCCCCACATCGCCGACGGCGCCGACTTGTCCGTCAACACCACCGACCACCTGATCGCCGACATGGAGAAGTTGCGCACGGAGTTGGCGATCGACCGGTGGCAGGTGTTCGGCGGTTCCTGGGGGTCGACGCTGGGACTCGCCTACGCACAGCGGCATCCCGAGCGGGTCACAGAGCTGGTGCTCCGTGGGATCTTCCTGCTGCGCCGCAGCGAGATCGACTGGTACTACAACGGCGGTGCCGCCAACATCTACCCGGATCTGTGGGAGTCGTACCTCGAGCCGATTCCCGAGTCGGACCGCGACGGCGACCTCGTCGAGGCCTACCACCGGCTGTTGACAGGCGACGATCGCGCCGCAGCGGTGCGGGCCGCAGTGGCGTGGACGACGTGGGAGAAGTCGACCAGCTACCTACTTCCTCAGCGCGCCAACGCAGACGAGGACGGCGACTCCGAACGCTTTGCTCTCGCTTTCGCCGGCATCGAGAACCACTACTTCACGCACCGCGGTTTCCTCGACGAGGGGCAACTGCTGCGCGACGCACATCGGATCGCGCACATCCCGGGTGTGATCGTCCAGGGTCGCTATGACGTGGTGTGCCCCGCACGAAGCGCCTGGGACCTTCACCGCGCGTGGCCTGCGGCCGAGTTGCATATGGTGGACGATGCCGGGCATGCCTCGTTCGAAACGGGTATCCGCCACCAACTGATCGAAGCAACGGACCGCTTTGCCGGTCTCGACCAACAGAAGGGAAGAACCCGGTGAGCGCCGACGAGGTTCTGGAAGTGGAACTCAAGTACGACCTGAATGCCGGAGCGTCCGTACCCGATCTGACCACTCTCGACGTGGTGCATTCGGTGTCCGGACCGGTGGTCGAGCACTTGGACGCAACCTATTACGACACCGAAGCTCTCGATCTGGCCAGCAACAAGATCACCTTGCGCAGACGGGCCGGAGGACACGACGAGGGCTGGCATCTCAAACGTCCCGCCCCCGCGAACAGCAATGCCCGCCGCGAGCTACACGCCCCGCTGGACTCGGTGACCGACGCCAGCACCGAAACACAGACGGACCATTTCGCGGCGGTGGTGCCCCACGCACTGGCCGACCAGGTCGGTGTTCACGTCCGCGGTCGACGCCTGGTCCCCATCGCGACGATCGCCACCGTGCGGCACATCACCGAACTGCGCGACGCGGACGACAACGTGCTGGCCGTCCTGTGCGACGACAACGTGACCGCCCAGTCGCTGCTTCCCGGCGGACACGCCCAGAGCTGGAACGAGTGGGAACTCGAACTGGTCAACGGCAACGAGAAGCTGCTCAAGAAGGCCGACAAGTTGTTGCGCGTCAACGGGGCTCGTACCGCGTCCAGTGCATCGAAGTTGGCCAGGACGATCGGGCCGACCCCCACCGGCAAAGCCCACTCCATCGGGAAGAAACCAAGCGCTCTCGAGCTCGTCATCTCGGAGCTTGCCGAGCACCGCGACCACCTGATCGCTCAGGATCCCCTCGTCCGCGAGAATGCGCCCGATTCTGTGCATCAGATGCGGGTGGCAACCAGACGAGCGCGTAGCGTGCTGCAGTCGTTCCCGCATGTGCTGTCCGCCGACACGGCCGAACATCTGGGCGGCGAGCTGAAACATCTCGCAGCAGTTCTCGGCGAAGCCCGGGACGCCGAAGTACAACTCGAACGCAACGAACACCTGCTCGAGAACGAAAAGGCATCGGAGTCGATCGTCACCGCACTGATCGACGACCAACGCGAAACGCACCGCATCGCACTCGAACTGGCCATCGACTTCCTGCGCTCGAAGCGGTATTTCGAGCTGCTCGAAGAGCTCGACCGCACCATCGCCGAGCCCGAAGCCGGCGAGGATGCAGAACTCACCGCCGCCGACGCGCTCGACCACGCGATCAAACGCAGCGCCAAGCGTGTCGAGAAAGCTCAGCACAAACTCGAGGAACTCACCGACGGCACACCTGAATGGGTGGAGCAACTCCACACCATCCGCAAACGCGCAAAGCAGTTGCGGTACAGCGCCGAATCGGGTGAGCAGCTGCAGAGCAACAAACACCGCAAGATCGCAAAGGTCGCCAAGGGCGAACAGAGCGTGCTGGGCGATTTCCACGATGCAGAAGTCAGTCGCGAGCACCTCGCATCGCTGGCATCCGCATCCGGCATCACCCCGGCTGATGCCTTTGTCTACGGTCGCCTCGACGCACGTGAGGAGTTCGCGGCCAAGGCTGCGCTCGCCGAGTACGACAAGATCCGCTTGGCTCGGTGATCGCGTGGCCGATCATCACGGCACAGCGGTGAAGACCACCGTCGGTTCGTGAGGGTCGGCCTCGGTCAGCCTCACCTGGATCCGAGTGCCTTCCGGCGGGTCGCCGAGACAGCTGCCGAACACCGCTGGGTCGGAGATGAAGACCTGAGCGTGACGGTTACCCCGCTTCCCGTGCAGGACTGTGGCAGTGAAACTCTCGCCCACCCGGCTCGACAACAGCATCGCCTCGGCGAGGTCGAGGCCGGCCCGGTCGGCCTTGCCGGCAACCGAACTCGAACTCCGCATCACATCGGGAAGAGTCGGTAGCGCCGTGCGGACCCACGGAGGAATCGACTCCCCCGACGCGAGCGCCAGGCACACCTCGGTCGCGAAACGATCGGCAAGCCGGCGCAGCGGTGCCGTCACATGCGCGTACACACCGGCGATACCGCCGTGGCCGGTGACCGTGTCCGGCGGGATCTCCCCCAACATCGCCAGATAGTCACTGCCACGCAGAAGAGTGGTCGCATCCGACATCAACGCCAGGGTGCTCGGAGCGGCCGGATCGAGCCCGGCCAAGAAGGCGCCCGCCGAAACACCTTGTGCCCAGGGCACATCAAGAGCAGAGGCGGATGCACGCAGTTTGTCCACGTCTTCCGGACGGGCATCGGGCAGGGTCCGCAGGAGCCCGGTCTTGGCCTCGAGCATCATCTGGCCGGCGCACATCCCGGTGAGCAGCGACACCTGCGAGTTCCACATGTCGGCGCGAGTGCGGGGTTGCACCACCAGCTGCCAGTCGCCACCCGGCTCGCGGACGACCTCTTGTTCGGGCAACCCCAATTCGATGGCGCCGCGGCTGATCGACAGTCTGCTGCGGAGTTCTCCGAAGGCGGGCAGCGCCGCGATCGACGGGTGCAGGCGACCTGTGTCCGCGTCGCGCTGCACCGCCTCGTAGTCCAGACGAGCCACCGAACGCACTGACGCCCGGTGCACGTCCACCGACGTCGGCTCCCCCGCGGTGTCCACCGTGATCCGCCACAGCACCGCGGGCCGCGTCTGATCGGGCAGCAACGACCCGATGTTCTCCGAGAGCGGCCGAGGATGCAACGGCACGTTCCCGTCGGGGAAGTAGACGGTCTGCCCTCGCCGACGAGTCTCCTGGTCCAACGGCCCCTCGGGAGGGACGAGCGCGGCGACGTCGGCGATGGCGTAGTGCACCACGAAGCCGTCACCGTCGGCAATGATATGGACCGCCTGATCGAGATCAACCGAACCGGGAGGGTCGATGGTGACCAGTGGGAGGTCGGTGCGGTCGGTGCGGGAATCGGCGAGCCGGTCGGTTGCGTTCTGCGCCTGTTCCTGTGCGGCGGCGCCGAAGTCTTCGGACAAGCCCAGGTCGGTCCGGATGGCGCCGAAGTCTATGTCCGCTGCGCGGAGTCTGCGTTGCACCGCCCAAGACTAACGGCGGGCTCCCCCGGCAACGGCTTGACGGGACAAACATTCGGATGTGGGCGAACGAGCCGGCCTGTAAGCCGGATCCTGTACCGGCGACCTTGCGGTCGCCGGTGGCGGCCATCCATCTGGGTACACCGTCGCCGGGTACCTCGAGCGGTCCACCCGCAGGCTCGGGCGAGCCGCCCTCGAACACCTGCGCAGCCGCACCAGTTACCTGATGCGACCTTCGACCTTGCTCCGGGTGGGGTTTACCGAGCCATCACGGTCACCCGTGATGCTGGTGCGCTCTTACCGCACCGTTTCACCCTCACCGGCTTTCGCCGGCGGTCTGTTTTCTGTGGCACTGTCCCGCGAGTCACCTCGGGTTGCTGTTGGCAACCACCCTGCTCTGTGGAGTCCGGACTTTCCTCGACCGCGGGCAGGTCGCTGGAGCAACTGTTCCCGCGATCGCGGCCGCCCGGCCGACTCGTTCGCTCCATCACTGTACGTTCCCTCCTGTCCGATTGGTCCACCCGGCCGGGCGCAGGGAACAATCAGCGCGTGGATGTTGCGGCTCTGGTGCTGTTGGTCGCGACGCTGGGGATTGCTGTCTGGCGGCCGCGTGGGCTTCCCGAGGCCGCAGCCGCAGTTCCGGCAGCCGGGCTCGCGATCGCGATCGGCGCGGTGGCCCCTGATCGGGCCTGGGCCGAGATCCGAACCCTGTCACCGACCGTCCTGTTCTTGGCGGCCCTGCTCGTGTTGTCGCACGCGTGTGCCGCACTGGGGATCTTCACCTGGCTCGCCAGGACCATCGCGCGCCGATCGGTTCCAGCCGCAGGCACGCCGGCGCCGAAGTACCGGCTCCTCGGTTTCGTCTTCGTGGCCGGCGCCCTCACCACTGCCGCCCTGAGCCTCGACGCAACCGTGCTGTTGCTGACACCAGTCCTCCTGTCGATGACCCGGACGCTACGGGTGGCCGCACGTCCGTACAGCTACGCCTCTCTCACCCTGGCGAACTCGGCATCGACGCTGATGCCCGTATCGAACCTGACCAATCTGCTGGCATTTGCCGCGACAGGCCTGGGTTTCGTCGAGTTCACCTTGTTGATGGCGCTGCCGTGGCTGGTGATCGTGACAGTCGAGTACATACTGTTCTGCTGGTACTTCCGTGACGACCTGAAGACCCTCCCGCGTCCAGAACACACCGAGGAACCCGGCCCCGCCCCCACGGCAGCCTTGGCCGTACTCGCCGCCACACTGTTGCTGTTCGGGCTCAGTTCGGTGATCGGTATCGAACCGGTGTGGTTTGCCGTCCTCGGTGCCACGGTGATGGCGGCGTTGGCAATTCGCTCACGCAGCACCTCCGTGGTCGAGATCGCGCGGTCGGCAAACGCAGGATTCCTCGCCTTCGTGTTCGCGCTCGGTGTGCTCGTCGTCGGGATCGCCGACGGCGCACTGGGCTCCCGGCTCGCCGAGTTCCTCCCCGACGGAACCGGCCTGCTCGACCTGCTGCTCGTCGCAGTCGTGTCAGCGGTGATCGCCAACGTGATCAACAACATTCCCGCGACCCTGCTGATGCTCGCCGCGCTCGGTGCCGGATGCCCGACTCCCCTGGTGCTCGCCATGTTGCTCGGCGTCAACATCGGCCCGACTCTCACCTATCTCGGATCGTTGGCGAACATGTTGTGGCTCAAACTCGTCCGCGTCGGCGGTCAAACCGTGACGGTCAAGGAATTCACCGCAGTCGGTCTGCTCACCGTTCCCGCCGCCCTCGTCGCCTCCGTGGTGGCGCTCTGGCTGGTGACCTGAACAGCCCACCTCCGCTCGAGCTCCGCTACGCTTCGTCTCCGGTCCGCCTGTGTACGGCCTGCAACGTTGCGATCAGATCATCCACGATCTCCGAATGCGCACCGGGCGAACGAACAACAGCAGACACCGGAACCCTCAGTGCGCGTTCGCGGTCCCGCGTGAAGGCGATACCCGCCAGCGGCATCCGTTCGTACAGCACCGTCCATTCGTCGGGGTGGTTCAGCAGTTCCATGGTGGCCGTGTGATCCACCGGCAACGGCGGCGCCTGACGAGGGCGATCCAGTCCATGCCGGTCGAATGCATCCCGGATCACGTTGTGCAACAACACCTGATCGCGCGCAGGCGGCAACAACAGCGGATAGGCACCCAGTTCGGCCAACGGGACGTCGCCGGTGCCCGCGAGGGGATGCCGATCCGACATCGCCACCACCAGATCGTCCACCCACAGTCGCTGCACCGCCAGGCCCGGGCGTCGATGTCGCCTCGGATCAACGCGAGGTCGACGTCACCACCGAGCACCGCCTCGATGCGCTGATCGAAACTCTTGATGATGAACTCGATCTCGACATCGAGATGCTCGGTACGCAGTTGCGCGATCGCGGCCAGCGACTGCTGAGCGAACGACATGTTCGCCGCCATGCGTACGCGGCCACCAGGCGCCCGAGCCGCGGCCGTGATCATCGATTCGATGCCCAGCATCTGCCTGGCTAGCGGGAGCACCTGCGCGCCCAGCTCGGTCAGCCCCACGGCCCGGGTGGACCGTTCGATCAACTTGGACCCCAGCTCGTGCTCGAGCCGGGCAACCTGATGACTGATCGCCGACTGCGAGATGAAGCAGCGCTGCGCCGCCCGGCTGAAGCTCAGCTCCTCGGCGACAGCCACGAAATACGTCAACTGGCGAAGCTCCATGTGAGCAGCATATATGTCGAATCGCGATAAGTCCTATCTTTAGAATTCGTTTGATCAGGGGCTGAAGAGGGATTACTCCTTGATGAGTCGACGCTGTACTTAGCAGATGTCGCACCCAGGAGATAAAAGGATCATGGACGCACCTTTCGCAACGACCAGCACGAATCAGCAACTCGACGCCGACGTCGCCATCGTCGGATCGGGTTTCGGTGGGCTCACCGCAGCGCAGCGGCTCGCCAAGTCGGGTCTTCGGGTGGTCCTCGTCTCGAGCACTCCCGAGCACCTGTTCCAGCCGTTGCTCTACCAGGTCGCCACCGGCGTCCTGAACAGCGAGGAGATCGCCCCGGACGTGGCCGGCATCCTCCGTCGCCACAAGAACATCGAGGTGCGGCTGGGAACGGTGACCGCGGTGGATCCCGATGCCGGGCTCCTCACATTCCGCGGAGAGGGCGCAGCCCAGACCGTCCGGTTCCGCTATCTGATCGCGGCCACAGGTGCCACCCAGTCGTACTTCGGTCGTGACGAGTTCGCACGATATTCCTTTGCGCTCAAGACGATCGACGATGCCACCCGTCTTCGCGCACAGATCCGACGCTGCTTCGAGGAGGCCGCGCGCACGGACGATCCTGACTTGCGTCGCCGGTTGCTCAGCTTCGTGGTGGTGGGCGCCGGCCCCACCGGCGTGGAGGTGGCCGGCCAGATTCGCGAATTGGCCACGCGCTATTACAAGCTCGATGACGTCTCGGTCTACCTCGTCGAGGGCGCGGGGGCCGCGCTCCCCGTGTACGGGGGTTCGCTGTCCGCCTATGCGCAGAAGGCCCTGGAACGTGGCGGTGTCGAGGTGGTACTGAACGCCTTTGTCACCGAGATGGATTCAGAAGGCGTCACCGTCAAGATCGGCAACGGGGCGGCAACGCGCCGCATCGCAGCCGACACCATCGTGTGGTCGGCCGGAGTGCAGGCAAGCGCCTTCGCGGGCGTACTCGCCGAGGTCACCGGAAGCGCGACCGACCGCGCCGGCAGGCTGTTGATCAACCCCGACCTGACGGTCGGTGGCTACGCGAACGTGTTCGCCATCGGCGACATGACGTCGTTGAACGGCTACCCCGGTCAGAGCCCGGTCGCCATGCAGGAGGCGCGCCACGCTGCGGACATCATCAGCCGGAAGAAGCAGCCGGGCACCCCGTTCCAGTACCTCGACAAGGGCAGCATGTCGGTGATCAACCGCTTCAGCGCGGTGGTGGCCATCAACGAGCGAATCCGGTTCGGCGGCTTCATCGCCTGGCTGACGTGGCTGGCAGTGCACCTGTTCTACCTGGTGGGGTTCCGTAACCGGTTCGCGGCCGTCGCCTCGTGGCTCTTCGCCTTCGTGGGCAGCAACCGTCCCGGATTCGACCAGGCCGAGCGGATGCCGGCAGAGAAGCAACGTCGCCGCAAGGCCAGTTGAGTCAGATCTCGCCGAGGTGGTTGGTGTCGTTCACCAATCGCACCGACGCACCGCCGTCGGGATAGAACTCGGCGAGGCTCAGCGACGCCAGATCCAGGTGCAGTCTATAGAGAATCGACGGACCCACATCGAGCGCTGAACGCAGCAACACTTTGATGGGTGTCACGTGGGATACCACCAGAACAGTCGACGACTCGTTGCCTGCGACGATCTCTGACCGTGCCTGCAGCACTCGTTCGGTGACGGTGTCAAAACTCTCGCCCCCGGGCGGGGCGACGCTGGTGTCACCGAGCCAGGTCTTGAAGAGCTCGGGATCGCGCTCTGCGGCCTCTCGGAACGTCAGGCCCTCCCACGCCCCGAAGTCGGTCTCGATCAGACCGTCGTGCACCGTGACCGGCAAACCCAATGCGGTAGCGGCTGATTCGGCGGTCTCCCTGGCGCGGCCCAACGGAGAGCTGATCACAGCACTGACGTCCGAGGGGGTCCGTGAGGCCAGCCGCTTGGCGGCCAGTGCTGCTTGTTCGCGGCCCAGCTCGGTCAGTTCGGGATTACCCCTACCCGAGTAGCGACGCTCGACCGACAGCGCTGTCTGCCCGTGCCGTAACAGCAACAGACGTGTGGGAGCACCGCGCGCGCTGTCCACCCCGCGACGTCGCCGGCGCTTTTACCGTTGTGCCGGTGTCGGATTCGAACGACGCGGCAGGCGTCACACCTGCAGCGGCGTCCATTGCTTCGTTCGCCAATCGATCTGCGTGCCCGTTCTGATTGCGCGGTATCCAGACGAACTCGACGTTGTCGAACCGTCCGGTCAGGCTCTTGGCCTCGCGAGCCAGCGGGATCATGTCCGGATGCTTGATCTTCCAGCGGCCCGACATCTGCTCGACAACGAGTTTCGAATCCATCCGCATCGTGACCTCAGCGGCCCCGAGCTCGGAAGCAGCTGTGAGCGCCGCGATGAGGCCCCGGTATTCAGCCACGTTGTTGGTGGTCACCCCGAGCGCCTCTTTGCGTTCCGCGAGAACCGCAGAGTGGTCGGCGTCGAAGACGACCGCCCCGTAACCGGCCGGACCGGGATTGCCGCGTGAGCCCCCGTCTGCCTCCGCTATCACCTTCACCGGTTCCTCACCCTTCGTGCCGTCGGTGCACCGTCGTCGCGTGCGATGTCGTCGAGCGCACAGGCGCCGCGGTCATTGCCGGGTCAGACCGGATTCGTTGGTGCGTACCAGGATTGCGCCACACTCGTCGCATCGGACGACCTCGTCGGCCGGGGTGGCAGCGATGCGGCCGAGCAGACCGCGGTCGAACTCCATGCGGCATCCGCCGCAACGTCCGGCCCGGAGCAATCCGGCTCCGACCCGTCCCGCTTTCGTCTGCCGTTCATAGATCGCCATGAGGGCGGCATCGACGTGTTCGAGCATCGCGTCACGTTTGGTCTGCGCCGCAGCTTCTGCCTCCGCGATCTCGGCCAACGCGACCTCGCGGCGGGCCGTGGCGTCGTCGATCAGCCGTTGGGTGTGGGCCGTCATCGCCGACGCGCGCTGCTCGTCCGCGCTGACGGCTTCCTGCTGCTCCATAACCTCGAGCATCTCGTCCTCGAGATTGGACCGACGACGGATCAACCCGGCGACCTCGTGCTCGAGTTCGGTCAGTGCCTTGGCAGGCAGATTGCCTGCCGCCAACTGCTGGTTGTCCTTGGCCTCGCGCATCGACATCGAGTTGATCTCGTTGTCGAGCCGACGCGATTCACGCAGCAGGTCTTCGGCGGCGATCTGGGCGCGGATTGCCTCGTCGCGCTGGGTCTGCAGCTGTTCGGCAAGCCTGCTCAACTCGGCGTTCTCTGGAAGGACCGCCCGCCGATGCGCGATGCGGTGCAATTCGGCATCGATGTCGGCGATGTCCAACATGAGTCGTTGGCTGGCCGGGTCTGCTTTCACCAGTGCCCTTTCGTTTTATGCATGGATGTGCAACCGTACGCGGTCTGCGACGACCCACTCGGTTCAGCTCCCGCCGCCCTCATCCGCCGTGACCCCCTCGATGGACGGTCCACGGATCAGTCGGGTTGGCGAACACGGTGGCCGAGAGCCCCGGCAGCTCGGCACCCAGGAGATCGACAACCTGCTCGCACCAAGGAAACTCGGTGCTCCAGTGGCCGGCGTCGATGAGCGCCGGACCACCCCCGCGCAGATGTTCGTCGACCGGGTGATGGCGTAGATCCCCCGTCACGTAGACGTCCGCTCCGGCGGCCCGCGCGGCCCTGAGCAGCGAGTCGCCCGCTCCACCGCAGACCGCAACGGTCCGGACCGCCTGTTCGGGATCACCGGCGGCGCGTACCCCTGACGTCGATACGGGCAGGGCGTCGGCGACGAGCTTGGTGAACGCGCCCAGCGTCAGCGGTCCGGCGAGCTCACCAACCCGGCCGAGTCCCTCCCCACTGATCCCTGCGGCCGGCTCGATGAGATCGAAGGCCGGTTCCTCGTAGGGATGGGCTGCTCGCAGCGCGCCGAGAACGGCTGCGCGCACCGTTCTGCGTGCAACCATCTCGACACGGTCTTCGGCAACCTGGGTCAGCTCACCGCGCGCACCGACCGCCGGGTCCGCATCTGCGCTGGGAAGGAATTGTCCGGTTCCGGACGTACTCCAGCAGCAGTGGCTGTACTCCCCGATCTCGCCCGCTCCCGCAGCGAACATCGCTTCCCGTACGGAGTCGGCCTCGGCGGCGGGAACGAACACCGACCACTTGTCCATGGCCGCAGCAGGTTTCGGGTCGAGCGGCCGCAGGTCGGTCAGTCCGAGCGCGCCGGCCAACGCATCCGACACTCCCGGGGATGCCGAGTCCGCATTGGTGTGTGCGGTGTACAGCGCGCACCCGTTCCGGATCAGCCGGTGGATGAGCCGGCCCTTGGGGGTATGGGCGCCCACTGTGTCGACGCCACGGAGGAGCAGGGGGTGGTGGGCCACGATGAGGTCGACCCCTCCGGCCACGGCGAGATCGACCACCGCGTCGGTCACGTCCACGCAGCACAGCACCGAACCCACCGTCTCGGCAGGGTCACCACACACCAGACCCACCGAGTCCCAGTCCTCGGCGAGCCGTACCGGGTATGCCCGTTCGAGTACTTCGATCACGTCTGCAAGGGCGGTCATCAGCCCACCTTTCCGATCGCATCGATCAACCCGGAGACAGTGCTCTCGTCGCGGACCGCGAGCCGGAGCACGTCCGGCCCCATCCCGACGAAGTTGGCGCAGCTGCGCACCGCATACCCATGATCGCGCAGCCGTTCTTTGAACGCAGTGCCGTTCGGGACGGCGATCGTGACAAACGACGCCGAAGGCCGTCCCAACACCTCGACACCTACTCCCTGCAGTGCCGCGATCATCGAGGCGCGATGCGCCTGTACCTCCGCAGCCTGCGCCGCCGCGTACGCAGCACCCTCGGGGCCCGCACACACCTCGAGCGCGACCAGCTGCAACGTCCCCAGTGGCCAGTGCGGTCGGGCCCGGGCCAGCCGGCGCAGCAACAGGGGGTCGCCAAGGAGATAGCCGGCACGCAGCCCCGCGAGTGCAAATGTCTTCGTGATGCTCCGCAGAACCAGCACACCGTCGAGACGATCACCCGCGAGGCTCTCCGGCTCCCCCGGCACGATGTCGGCGAACGCCTCGTCCACCACGACGACGCGACCGGGACGTCGCAGGGCGTCGATCGCGGCGCGGGGGTGGAGCACGGACGTGGGATTGGTGGGGTTGCCCAGCACCACCAGGTCGGCGGACTCGGGCACGAGATCGGGGTCGAGATTCCAGGGTGGCGGGAGCACCACCTGTTCGATCGCGACGTCCGCTGCGCGCAAGGCGCGCTCGGGTTCGGTGAACGAGGGTTGCAGAAGAGCCGCCAGCCGGGGCTGCAACTGCGGCAGCAACGCGAAACCCTCGGCGGCCCCGGCCAGCAACAACACCTCGGACGGGTCGCGGCGGTGATGCCTGGCAATGGCCTCCACGGCCCGCCGCTCATCGTCGACCCCGGGATAGCGGGCGAGATCACCGATGCGGGCATTCAGCGCTCGCAGCAGGAAGTCAGGGGTGGTGCCACGCACGTTGACCGCGAAGTCGACGAGTCCGGGCTCGACGTCACGGTCGCCGTGACGAGCAAGGTCCGTGAGCAGCTGCCCCGCAGGAACTCGGTGTTCTCCCCCGGTCGGTGCGCTCGGCGATTTCACAGTTGTCGAGCCTACGGGCAGGATGGACTGGTGAGTTCGCGCATCGACACCAGCCTCCCCGACCCCGCTGATCTGCCCGACCCGACCGCCGCGTCGACGGTGCTCCTGTTCGACCTCGACGGCACCATCACCGATTCGTTCGCAGGCATCGAGAAAAGTTTCCGCCATGCCCTCGACACCGTGGGCGCACCGCAACCAGATGAGTCGGTGGTGGCCGGGATCGCGGGGCCACCCATGATCGACAGCCTTCGGCGACTCGACCTCGATGAACCAACCGTCGATGCCGCGATGAAGGCGTACCGCGAGCGGTACGTCAGTGTCGGCTGGCTGGAGAACTCGGTGTTCGACGGTATGGACGGACTCCTCGCCGACCTGTCCGCGTCCGGTCGCAGGCTCGCGGTGGCGACCTCAAAGAATCAGGCCACCGCCCGGCGGATCCTCGAGCACTTCGGACTCGACAAGCACTTCGAGTACATCGCGGGGGCATCCGACGACGGCTCACGGCGCACCAAATCCGACGTGATCGGGCACGCACTGACCTCCCTGGGGATCACCGACGTCTCCGATCACGCGGTGGTGATGGTCGGCGACCGTTCGCATGACGTTCACGGGTCGGCCGAGTACGGCATTCCCGCGGTGTTCGTGCGGTGGGGATATGCGGTGTCCGACGAACACACCGACGCGGCGTGGGCTGTGGAATCGGTGGACCAGCTCCGCGGGTTGCTTTATGCCTGAACGCCTGCACGTCACCTTCGTCTGCACCGGGAACATCTGCCGCTCACCCATGGGGCAGAACATCTTCCGGCATGCGCTCGACGAGGCCGGGCTCGCGGAGCAGGTCCGGGTGACCAGTTGCGGTACGGGCCACTGGCATGTCGGCGATCCCGCCGACCTCAGGGCCCGTACCGAATTGACCTCGGCGGGGTACGACGACGACCACACCGCAGCCCAGATCGGACCCGAGCACCTCGGAGCCGACTTGTTGCTGGCGATGGACAGCGGGCATCTGCGTGCACTGCAGGAAGAGGGTGTCGGCGAACGAGCACGGTTGCTGCGCAGCTTCGACCCCGACGCCGATGGGCCGGATGTCGCCGACCCGTACTACGGATCGGACGACGGTTTCGCCACCGTTCGTCAGCAGATCGAGGCCGCCGTCCCGGGGCTCCTGGCCTGGGTGCGCGAACGCCACTGACCCCGGGAACCCGCGGGGTCAGAGCACGGCCGGCGCGATCAGTCCGTGGATGAAGCGCATCTTCGACAACACCTGTTGCGGGAGCACAAACGGGTACAGATCCTGATGTCCCATCGATCGGTTGATCTGGTTGAGCGCCCACGTCAGCGGGAGCCACAGGTCGATGATCTGGTCGAATCCCACATCGCCGAGCAACACGCTGTCGAGGGTGGCTCCTGCCGGCGCCATCGCGAACGCCGCAGCGGTGTCGAGGGTGTCGCGGATGTGCAGGTAGTGCGCGAACGTCTCGGCCCAGTCCTCGGCGGGGTGCATCGTGGCGTAGGAGGAGACGTACTTGCGCCGCCAGTCCGTCGGGGGTCCATCGCCATAGTGGCGGTCGAGTGCCGCCTGGTAGTCCTCGTCCGGGTCTCCGAACAGTTCCTCGAACCGTTCCCGGTGTTCACCTGAGCCGACCAGGACCATTTGGTAGTAGTGCCCGATCTCGTGACGGAAGTGTCCGATCAGGGTGCGATAGGGCTCGTCCATCGACACCCGCAACTGCTCGCGGTGCACATCGTCGCCCTCTGCGAGGTCGAGGGTCACCACCCCGCTGGCATGTCCGGTGATGACCGGGTTCACGGCGCTGGACAGCAGATCGAACGCGAGGCCCGTGTCGGGGTCCACGTCGCGGCCCCGGATGGGAAGCCCCAATTCGTCCAGTTCGAGGATCACCCGGCGTTTGTTGGTCTCGGCAACCCCGAACGCCTCCATCGCGGTGGTGTCGGTGTCGGCGGGCCGCGTTCGGGTGAGCCGGCATGACTCGCACAGAGTCGACGGATTTGGTTCGCCTGCAGGTGTTTTCGCGCCGGGTTTGACTTCCGGGATGATCCAGTTGCAGGAGATGAGCGCGAAGTTGGTGCATCGCACCAGCTTTTGCCCGTCGAGTTCGGTGGTCGCCTCGTCGTCGAGCACATACATGGTGCGCGTCGGCATGTGGAATCCGAGCGGGCTCTTGCAGTTCAGGCACAACGTGTTCTCGAACGACAGTCGCTGACCACACTTACGGCAGACCAGATCGCGCATGGGTGACGCTCCCCTCGTGGTGATGATGACGGCGTGATGCCGGCCCGTCGCCGGGCGGACCGCAGTTTTTGCACCGTCCCACTGCGTTGAGCGTAGTCGCTGGTCCGGCCGCGTCGGACATGGCCGATCGGGGAATCGGACGCGACACCGTGTCGGACCTGGTGGGTGGACTCGGTACCGTGGTGATGTGCGTGTCCTGCGAAACTTCCTGCGTCCCGGATGGATCGCGCTTGCCGTCGTGGTGATCGCGTTCGCCGTCGCGTGCTTCTGGGTGCTGGCCCCGTGGCAGCTGGGTAAGAACTCACGCACCGAGCATCAGAACGACCTCATCAAACGAGCGGAGTCGTCTCAGCCCGTTCCCATCGGCGACCTCTATCAAGATGGTCGTCCGGTCGAGGACGCCGAATGGAGCCGTGTCTCGGTCACCGGCAGGTACCTGCCGGACAAGCAGGCGGTGGTACGGCTGCGCTCCATCGAAGGGTCGCCCGCCTATGAGGTGCTCACCCCGTTCGCGGCCGACTCCGGCGACACCTACCTGGTCAACCGCGGATACGTGAAGCCTGTCCAGGGCACGGCCTTGCCTCCGATCACCCCGCCGCCGTCCGAGCAGGTCACGCTGGTCGCCCGCATCCGTGCGGCGGAGGGAACGAGTCCGGGGCGTGAGCCGCGTACCGAGGCCGGCGCCACACAGGTCTATTCCATCGACCCGGTGGTCCTCGGCCGTGCCGTCGACGTGCCTCTGGCCGCCGGATATCTCCAGCTGACCGACGACCAGCCCGGCGGACTCGGCGTGATCGATCTCCCCCAGCTCGATTCAGGCCCGTACCTCTCCTATGGGTTGCAATGGCTTGCCTTCGGCGTGATGGCGCCGTTGGGGCTGGGCTACTTCGTGTGGTCGGAGGTCAAGCAGCGGAAAGCTGCGAAGACTGGTGCCCCGATACCCAAGAAGCCACGCGAGCGGGGCCGCCGGACGCGGGAGGCACTGGCCGCGTCGTCCACCGGCGCAGTAATCCATTCGGAGGCGCGTGGGCCGATCGGCTCAGGACCGACGAGCGCGCCGGACGACAAGCTGTCCGACCGCTACGGTCGCTAAGGCGCCGATCTGCACCCGCCGGGACAACGCCGCGGCGCGGTACAGGTCGCGGCCGGTGGGAGCGCGACCGTCGCCCAGCGTCGGGCGAATCTCGGTCCGGTGCCGGTAGACCGTGACACCGCCGAGCTCCACGCCGAGTGCTCCCGCGAACGAGGCCTCGACCACACCCGCGTTAAGACTGGGGTGTGCCGATGCGTCCCGACGCACAGCGGTGGCCGCCCCCGCCCGGTCGTCGCCGAGCGCCACCACCAGGAGTGCGGTCAGGCGGGCGGGCAGGAAGTTCGCCACGTCGTCGAGTCGAGCGCTCGCCCAGCCAAAGTTGGAATATCTGCTGTTGCGATATCCGACCATCGCATCGAGCGTGTTGATCATCCGGTACGCCAGCAGTCCCGGGATCCCGGCGATCGCTCCCCAGACCAGCGGACCCACTGTTGCATCCGAGGTGTTCTCGGCGACGGATTCGAGCGCGGCGCGGGCCATCCCGTCTGCGTCGAGACTGTTCGGGTCACGGCCGCACAGACTGGGTATCAACGCGCGGGCGCCCTCGAGGTCGTCGGACGCCAGCGAGTCGGCCAGACGCTCGCCTACCGACGTCAGGGAGGTACCGCCCAAGGTCGCCCAGGTGATCAGCGCCGTCGGCAGCACCCCGGTGCGGCGGCCCATCATGCCCGCACCGGTGACCACTCCCACGCACGTGACGGTGAACATGGTTCCGGCCCAACGTGAGTCGCGATACAGGACGCTCTCGAGCCTTCCCGCGGCGATACCCATGCCGGCCACGGGGTGATAGCGGGTCGGGTCGCCGAAGATGCGGTCGAGGAGATATCCCGCGGTCAGCCCGAGGGCGCGGTCCCAGCCAGCAGTCACCATGGTGTGCTCATCCTAGGACTTGGTGAGGCGCGCCCAGCGACGAGAGCAAGTGAGGGTACCCTCATCCTGCTTGGTGCCGCTTCAACGACGCAGCGGTGCCCGGCCCACCCGGGGCACTGGTTCCGACATCACGAACAATGGTGAGCTAATGAGAACGACCAACCTGCCAGACGACCTTGACCATACCGGCGACCAGCGATTGTGGTTGTCGGGTTTCCTGGCCGGTTTCGACGCCGGCTCGACAACGGATGGCGTCGTCGCGGCCGACCGCGACGCGGTTCTGGCCGCCGCCCGAGCGGCACTCGCCGAGCTCGACAGCGGGGTGTCGGCCCCGGAGATCCCCGGCGCCGAGGAGATCGCAGACCGCCCGGCCAAGCCGAAAAGGTCGCCGTGGACCCGCAAGAACCCCTATGCCGCCACGCTTGTCGCCAATCGACCACTGCGCGGGTCGGACTCGGCCAAAGACGTCCGTCATGTGGTCTTCGATCTCGGCGACAGCGACATCGACTACGAAGCGGGCGACGGCCTCGGCATCCGGCCGGTGAACGACCCGCACCTGGTGTCGGCGTTGATCACCAGGATCGGGGCAGATCCGCACCAAGTGATCACCACTCGCGCCGGCGAGTTCACCCTGGTGGACGCGTTGACACACGAGTACGAGATCTCGCTGCCCACCCGCGACCTGATCGACTTCATGGCCGAACGGTCGCGCGATGCCGAACTCGATCACGTTCTGTCCACCGAGGAACGTGAGGCCCTCGAGGGATGGTTGTGGGGCAAGGACGTCCTCGACCTGCTCGACCTGGAACCCGCGCTGGAAATATCCGCGACCGAGCTGCTCGAACTCCTCAGACCGCTGACCCATCGGGTGTACTCGATCTCGTCGAGCCCACTGACACACAAGGGGATGGTTCATCTGACCGTGTCCGCGGTTCGGTATCGCTCGGCGCAGCGCGACCGCCGAGGGCAGTGTTCGACCTACCTCGCCGACCGGCTCAAGGCGGGCGATACGGCCGGTGTCTTCTTGTCGAAGAACCGCTCGTTCCGCCTGCCCGACGACGACTCGGTACCGGTGATCATGGTGGGCCCGGGTACAGGCGTCGCCCCGTTCCGCTCCTTCCTCTACGAACGCAAGGCCAGGGGCGCTCGGGGACGCAACTGGCTCTTCTTCGGGGACCAGTTCCGGGCAACGGACTTCATGTACGAAGACGAGATCGTGCAATTCCGCCGCGACGGCGTCCTCGACCGGCTTGATCTGGCGTTCTCGCGGGATCAGGAGGAGAAGGTCTACGTGCAGGACCGGATGCGGGAGAACGGCGCCGACCTGTTCACCTGGCTGGAGGACGGTGCCCACTTCTACGTGTGCGGCGACGCCTCGCAGATGGCGAAAGATGTGGATTCCGCTCTTCATGACGTGGTCGCCGAGCACGGTGGGTTCGATGCCGAGACCGCGGAGGACTACGTCAACACCCTCAAGCGGGAAAAGCGGTATCTGCGAGATGTGTACTGACCTCTGATGGGCCGCGCATCGCGACAACCCAGGGCCCGCAACGATTCCGGTGGGCCTCAGCCCGGCGTGTACCCGATCGACACCGGCAGCTGCGAGCTGGTTCGTGACCACCTCACCGACGGTTGGATACTGAACGTCAACGGCGTGCAGAGTTCTCACATCAACCTCTCCGACCCCACCCAGCTCGACTTCGAGTACATGCAATGGATGGCCGCGCTCATCGCTGACCGCTGGCCGGCCTCGAGCCGACTGCGCGTACTTCACCTCGGCGCCGGCGCGTGCTCGATGGCTCGCCATCTGGCTGCGAACTATCCGCAGGCCCGCCAGGTCGCGGTCGACATCGACGACACACTGGCTCGATTGGTGCGGGAATGGTTCGATCTGCCTCGTGCTCCCCTGCTCCGACTGCGGGTGGGTGACGCCCGCGAGGTCACCGAATCACTCACCGACAACAGCCGGGATCTGATCATTCGTGACGTGTTCTCCGCCGCCGTCACCCCACCGGCACTGACCACCGCCGAGTTCACCGCCCAGGTTCGTCGGGTGCTGGCCCCTGGCGGTGTCTACATGGTCAATTGTGGTGACACCCGCGACCTTTCACTCGCCCGATCAGAGGCCGCCACCTTGGGGACCTTGTTCGAGCACCTCGCGATCATCGCCGACCCTGCGATGCTCAAGGGCCGTCGTTACGGCAACATCGTGATCGCCGCCGCTGACACCCCGCTCGGCGAGTCACCAGCAGTTGCCCGGACACTCCTCGGCGGCGGCGTTCCGGCGCACATCTGGCTCGACCCGAAGGTGCGTTCCTTCGCCACGGGTGGTCGCGTTCTGCACGATCAGGCCGGGTGACCCCGCCGGCAGCACAAGGGTGTGATCACGGCCCGATGTTGCCGCCGTAGGTCGCGATCTTGTACTCGGTGGCCGCCAGCGACAGCTCCAGTTCGCGGATGCGCCGGGTGATCGTGTTGCGTTGCTCCACCATGATCTCGAGGCGCTCGGCAACCGTCCGCTCCCCTTGGTCGGCCAATTCCACATAGTGCTGCAGATCCCGCATCGGCATGCCCGACAAGCGCATTCGGGAAACGAAGACCAGCCGCCGAACGGCGGCGCCATCGTAGGCACGGTGGCCGGCGAGATCTCGTGGCACCGTGACCAGGCCGGCCCGCTCGTAGTAGCGAAGTGTGTGCGCAGACACGCCGAGCAGTTCGGCCACGTCGGCGATGCCCAGCGGGCCGTCCACGTCGCCGGTGTCGACCAGACCGTGGACCACCTCGACGGTCATCGACTCGTCGCCGCCCTGCAGCGCCTCGAGCGCTCGACTCATCAGATCTCGGGTCGCCATGATCCAACGCTAGACCGGTCGAACCGATTCCGGGACGCCCGGAAAGTCAGCGCTCTCGGACAGTGCGGCGATCTTGTCGAGCTCCTCGAGTCCACGTCGGTGAGCGGTGGCGAGCCGACGTACCGCTTCACGTCCGAGTGGGACCCGCAACGGCGCGCTCTCGGCGTCCACCAACGACCGGATGATGTCCGCCGCCCGAGCGGGATCGCCCTCCTGCTTTCCGTCCACGGCCAGCATGTCGGCGCGCACCGCAGCCAGCAGAGGGCCATAGGTCTTCGATGGCGTTGCGAGTTTGAGTACGTCGGGTGCGTTGAAACCGGTTCGGAAGCGGCTCGGCTCGACGATGAGAACTCTGATCCCGAATGGTTCCACCTCGCCGGCCAACGCTTCAGACCACCCTTCGAGCGCGAACTTGCCCGCGGAGTAGGACCCGGCACCCGGGAATGACACGCGTCCGCCTTGGCTGCTGATCTGCACGATTGTTCCTTTGCCCTGCTCTCGCATACCGGGCAGTACCGCCCGTACCAGGGCCGCAGGACCGAACAGGTGCTGGTCGAGCATGTCTCGCAATTGCCGGTCGTCGATCTCCTCGGCTGCCCCGATCTGCCCGACTCCACCGTTGTTGACCAATACGTCGATGGCACCGAAGCGCTCCACGGCTCCGGCGACGAGGTGGGCCGCAGACGCGGTGTCGCGCACGTCGTGGTGAACCGCCAGCAGAGCGTCGGGGTACGCCGTGAGCAGATCGGCGATCCGCTCGGGTCGTCGCATCGCGGCCACCACGCAGTCCCCTGCTGCCAACGCCGCCTCGGTGAGAGCCCGTCCGATGCCCGAGGATGCGCCGGTGATGATCCAGTTCTTTTGCATGGAGGAGACGCTAGGTCTTTGAGCGCACTCGAACGCAACCCTTTGTCAGAAGGCCGACTTGTCAGAGGCCGACGTTAATCTCCCGGCACAACGATCTGCACCAGCCAGACAGCCAAGGAGGACGCCATGCGTCAGCAATCCGATCCGGTCGATTTCGCCCACCGCGCGATTGCCAAACGCTATTGGACGGTCACCGCGGTACGGGCGGCCGTCCAGGTCGGATTCCCGTCGCTCGCCTACACCACCGGGCTGACCTCGCTGGCACACCCCGAACTGATCATCTACGGACTCGAACCGGGCACCGCCGGATCCATCCTCAACACTGTCGGGCACCGAATCGCAAGAGCCGGAGGCAGCCTCACCGCCGGTGAACGCCTCTCGGGTTTCTTCGACAACGACCTTGACCTGGTGGCCATCGAAGCACTCACCACATCGGACCTGCGCGTCGCGAACCGCGTCTACGGCAGTGTGTCGGCGTGGCAACTGGTCTGGCCGGATTCGGCAGGGCTCTACCCGTGGAGTGCCGGCTACGGCATCGCCAAGACCGTGCAGCCCCTGGCGGGCCTGCCTGCTGCATGACCTCGGATCGGATCGGCTGATGGGCCGACATCAGATGCGTGTTCGGCGCACCATCGTCGATACTGAGCGCCATGGTCACCCTGTCGCGAGGCGCAAACACACCCATCTCTTCCGGCGTACTCACTGTCGCGATCACCGGAGTGGCGCCCGGCGCGGTTGACGTGATGGCGTTTCTTCTCGGCGACAACCACAAGACGCGAACCGATTCGGATTTCATCTTCTTCAACCAGCCGCAGTCGGCCGATGGCGCGGTTGTGCTGTCGGGTGGCACCACCCTGACGGTCGACCTCGCGAGGGTGCCAGCCGACGTCCACACCGTTGCCGTTGGGATTGCCTGCGACGAGGGGTACTCGTCTCCCCTGTCGGCGCTACCCGCTCTGGCGGCCTCTGCGAGCGGCACCGGGTTCCAGATCGAGCTACCCGCAGCCGGGTTTAGTACCGAACGTGCCGCGGTGTTGGTCGAGATCTATCGGCGGGGCGGTGAGTGGAAGATCCGCAATGTCAGCGCCGGATGGGATCGCGGCTTCGCGGATCTGGTTCGGGAACACGGTGTGGAGGTCGATGACGAACCCGCGGCCACATCGCCCGCCCCCGAGGTCCCGGCGGTGAGATCTGTTGCGGGCGAGGAGAAACTATCCCTCGACAAGCGCCAGCGCCTCGACATGCGCAAGCGTGAGGTGCACAAGGTGCTGCTCAGCAAGAACGCGACCGGCGTCCGAGCCCGGGTGATTCTTGTCATCGACAAGACCGGGAGTATGTCCAGGCAATACTCCGGCCGGGTGGTGCACCGCGTGGTCGAACGGATGCTGGCGGTGGCCACCCAGATCGACGACGACGGCCAGTTGGAGCCGTACATGTACGCCCGTGGTTTTGCGCGTGTCCCCGACATCAGCGTGACGAACGTCGAGTCGTGGACCGAGGAGTTCCTCCACCTGTCGGGTGTTCACGGGGGCATCGACTACGACGCGATCGGAGCGTCGAACGATGAACTGCCGATCATGAACGAGATCCTGAACACGGTTGTCCCCGGACGGCCGGTACTTGTCCTGTTCTTCACCGACGGCGGTTTCCGGAAAAAGGGACCGATCAGCGAGCTGATGCGTGCTGCGTCGAGCGCTCCGGTGTTCTGGCAGTTCGTCGGGATCGGCAGGGCCAACTACGGAGTCCTCGAACGACTCGACGACATGGACGGCCGCGTCGTGGACAACGCCGGCTTCTTTGCTCTCGACGACATCGATCAGGTGTCCGACGACGATCTGTACCAGCGTCTGCTCTCGGAATTCCCTGATTGGATTCGGGCTGCCAAGACCGCAGCCATCCTGCCCTAGAGGATGCGAACCGCAGTCTGGCCTTGTCACGCACTCCGCCGAGGAGTGCGTGACAAGGCCACATCTGGTGATGGGATCAACTGCGCGACGCCGCACTGATCGCCCGCACACCTGCGGCAATTCCACCGACGGCCACGATGAGAGCCGCGATCACACCGGATAGCACTGTCTTGGTGTCGAAGTCGCCGACGAACAGCGCGCGCTCTGCTTCCACCACGTAGTGCAACGGGTTGATGTTCACCAACACCTTCATCCATCCCGGCGCGTCATCGAGCGGGAGCATGGTGCCCGACAGGATCAGCATCGGGAACATCAGCGTCTGCTGTACCGTCCAGAACACCCAGTCCTGTTCTCGCACAGCAAGAGCCAACGTGTAGGACAGTGCCCCTAGTCCTACGCCGAACACACCGAGGATGAGGATGCCGATGGCCGCTCCCCCGAGGTTGATGTCGAAGCCCAACGGCAGACCGACCAGCAAGATGATCACGGCCTGCGCTGCGAGCGGCACCATTTCCTTCAACGCGCGTCCGATCAGCAACGAGCTGCGGCTCAACGGCGTGACGAGCATCCGCTCATGACTGCCCGAGTGGATCTCGTCCATCAGGTTGGAGCCGGTCATCGACGTGCCGAAGATCGCGATCATCGCCAGCACACCCGGAATGAACCAGTTCCACACATTGCCCGAATCACCGGCACCCGGAACATCTTTCAGAAGCGGGCCGAACAGGGCAAGCAGGATCAGCGGCTGCACGAGGCTGAAGATCACGGTGAACGGATCCCGGACCGTCGGCCGCAATTCACGGGTCAGAACGATGGAACTGTCGCGGATGATTGATGTTGTCATCGGTTTCTCCTGAATACTTGGCAAAGGGTTTGAGAAAAGGTGTTCAGACGGCTGCGGTTTCGCGCAGGCTTCGGCCGGTGAGTGAGAGGAAGACGTCGTCGAGGGTCGGGCGCGTCGATGATGCACTGCGTACCGCAACTGCCCTGGCCGCAGCTGCAGTGATCACCTGGGGCAGCACCTTGTCGGCACCGACAACCTGCAGCTCAACCGACTCGCCTGTCACCTCGGCACTGCGTACTGCATCGATCGAGGTAGCGATCCGGGCCAGTTCTACGGCCCCGTCGGAGGAGTCGGCGGTGAGGCTGATGCTGTCGCCGGCAAGAGTGTCTTTGAGCGCCGCAGCAGAGTCGTCGGCGATGACCGTGCCCTTGTCGATGACGACCACTCGCTCGGCCATCGCGTCGGCCTCGTCGAGGTAGTGCGTGGTCAGCACGATCGTGGCGCCGGTCTCCGCGCGCAACCGCTGGATATGTGTCCACAGGTTGGCCCGGCTCTGCGGATCCATGCCCGTGGTCGGTTCATCGAGGAAGATCACCGGAGGGCGGTGCACGATGCCGAGCGCGATATCGAGTCGGCGACGCTGACCTCCCGAGAGAGTGCTCACCTTTCGGCTCTCCATACCCGTGAGGTCGAGAGCCGCGATCAATTCGTCTGCGCGAAGCGAACTCTCGGCTTTGCCGAATCCGTAGCACAGACCCTGGGTGATGAGTTCTTCACGCACGCGGTGGTTGTTGCCGCCACCGTTGCCCTGGCCCACGTAGCCGATCTTGCGCCGGACCGCATCGGGCTCGTCTGCGATGTTGTGGCCGGCCAGCCACGCCGCGCCGGACGTGGGCCGCAACAGCGTGGTGATCATCCGCAGCGTGGTGGACTTACCCGCCCCGTTGGGCCCGAGGAATGCGACGAGTTCCCCCTCCTTCACCGCTAGATCGATGCCCTTGACTGCTTCGACGATGCTCTTGCCCTGCTTGAAGGTCTTGGTCAGGCCCACCATCTCGATGGCCTGCATGTCGTGTGTCTGAGTCATCTCTGTTGTCCTCCCGGAATGAGTCGCGAACTGCGATGAGGAGAACCTATGACCCATTGCGGACAGTAACGGTCCGCAATATCTGGCATTGTCGAAAACATGTTGGATACCTCAGCGCGACTACTCCGGCTCCTGAGCCTGCTTCAGACCCGTAAGGACTGGTCGGGAGCAGACCTGGCGGCACGGCTCGGCATCACCACCCGCACCGTGCGCCGCGACATCGACCGGCTACGCGAACTGGGGTATCCGGTGGACGCCAGCGTGGGCGTCGGCGGCGGGTACCAACTCGGCGCCGGAGCCGAGATGCCACCCTTGCTTCTGGACGATCACGAGGTGCTGGCGGTGGCACTGAGTCTGGGCGCCGGCGCAGCCAACTCGGTCAGCGGCCTCGATGAGGCGTCGGTGCGCGCGATGTCCAAGTTGCGCCAGGTAATGCCGTCCCGGCTTCGGCACCGGCTCGATTCGCTGCAGGTCGACGCCACCCCCACCCGAACCCGGGTGGCGGTGGATGCCGGCGTTCTCGCCGATGTCGCGGCGGTCTGTCACCGACACGAGCGACTCCGGTTCGACTACAAAGCCCGTGACGGAGCAGAGAGCAGGCGTGAAGTGGAGCCCTACCGCCTGGTTCGCAGCGGCGCGCGGTGGTACCTGCTCGCGTGGGACCTCGGCCGCGATGACTGGCGTTCGTTTCGCCTAGACCGGCTCACCCCGAAAATCCCGACGGGCCCGCGCTTTTCACCTCGGCTGCTGCCCGAAGGCGGCGCCGCGGCATTCATCGCGCGCAGCCTGGGGTCCGTGTACCGCCAGGCCAACGCGCGGGTGCAGATCCACAGTCCCGTCGAAAAGGTCGCCGACATGGTCGACGCCGAGTGGGGCGTGGTGGAATCCGGCGACACCGACAGCTGCGAGGTACAGCTCTACGGTCAGTCTGTCGCGTCGATCGCACGGTGGCTGCACGCGTTCGACGCCGATTTCACAGTTCTGTCGCCCACCGAACTGCGCGACGAATGTGTGTCGCTCGCCGAGTACCACCTTCGGGTTGCCGAGCGTTATCGCAACGCCTAACGCCGGCTTCCGGGCGAGGCGCACAACCCATCGACGGTCTTGGCGAGGTCGTCCGCGAGATGGCGCGCGTCCTGGAACACCCGCTTGGCGCCGGCACCCCGGAGGGCATCACCGCCGATGCCGCCGGTCAGCACGGCCACCGAACGAACACCCACCTTTGTTGCCGCGATGGCATCCCAGGTGGCATCGCCCACCATGACCGCGTTCGAGGCACTCACCCCGGCGCGCTCCACCGCGATCTTCACGACGGTCGCGTCGGGTTTGGCGGTCTCTACGTCTTCCCCGGAGGTCACCGCATCGATGTGGTCCTCGACCTCGAGCAGATCACGCAGGATCTCCAGTTCCTGTTGCGGCGCCGAGGTCGCAAGGACCACAACGTATCCGAGCTCTTTGGCCCGTCTGACGACGTCGCGCCCACCGGGCAAGATGGTCAACGAATCGGACCGACGGAGATAGGCCTCGGTGTGTTTGCTCGACGCCGCATCAGCCAGATCCGACCTCCCCGGTGCGTCCGCGCCCACCCCCGCGATGTCCAGGAGTTCGTCAACCAGGAGCGACCCATCCATCCCGATGCGGCGGTGGATCTCCCAGTGGGGAACGGTGAGATCGACCTCGGCCAGCGCCTCATGCCAGGCCGCGACGTGGGCATACACCGAGTCCACGAGGGTACCGTCGATGTCGAACAGGACCGCGAGTTTCCCGTGGTCGATCTCTGCCATGCCCTACGCCTTCTGCTGCATGCCGGCGCGAGCCGGATTGCCCTGGTCTGCGGCCTTGGGATCGGACTCCCCGGCCTTGGACTCCACACCATCCCGGATCGCCTTGCCGACACCCGGGTCGATGCGCTCCCAGTACTCGAAGGCCCGGCCGAGCACCGGCTCCTCTACTCCGTTCAGCAGATGGCCGACAACGTTGTCCACCAGCCGATCTCGGGCATCCTGATCCATCACCTCTCGGATGAGCGTGCCGGCCTGACCGAAGTCGTCGTCCTGTGGGTGGTCGACGTATGCGGTGCGCACGATGTCACCATCGGCCGCCCAGCCCGGCTCACCCTGGAAGTCGTTACGCGCGGCAGGACCGCCTTTGGAGTTGGGCGCGTACACGGGATCGGACACGTTGGTGACCCGCATCGCGCCGTCCTTGGAGTAGCTGTGCACCGGATACTTCGAGGCGTTGACCGGAATCTGCTTGTAGTTCACGCCGATTCGGTATCGGTGTGCATCCGCGTAGGCAAACGAGCGCGCCAGCAACATGCGGTCCGGACTCAACCCGATCCCGGGGACGAGGTTGTTGGGCTCGAATGCGGCCTGCTCGATCTCGGTGTGATGGTCGGTGGGGTTCCGGTCGAGCTTCATCCGGCCGACCTCGATCAGCGGATAGTCGTCGTGCGGCCAGACCTTGGTCAGATCAAACGGATTGAACCGATACGACGTTGCGTCGTCGAACGGCATCAGCTGCACCTTCATGGTCCACGTCGGGAAATCGCCACCGTCGATGGCCTCGTACAGATCACGGGTGTGGTAGTCGGTGTCGGCGGAGGCCATCTGGTCGGCCTCGTCCTGGGTGAACGTCTCGATGCCCTGATCGGTCTTGAAGTGGTACTTCACCCAGTGCTTTGCACCGGAGCTGTTCACCCAGAGATAGGTGTGGGAGCTGTAACCGTTCATGTGCCGCCAGGTCCGCGGAATCCCGCGGTCACCCATGAGCCAGGTGACCTGGTGCGCCGACTCCGGGGACAGCGTCCAGAAGTCCCATTGCATGTCGTGGTCGCGTAAATTGTTGTCCGCGCGCCGTTTTTGTGACCGGATGAAGTGCTGGAACTTCAGCGGGTCCTTGATGAAGAAGACCGGCGTGTTGTTGCCGACCATGTCGTAGACACCCTCGCTGGTGTAGAACTTGAGCGCGAAACCGCGGGGGTCCCGCCAGGTGTCGGGGCTTCCACGCTCGCCCGCCACGGTGGAGAATCTCGCGGCCATCTCGGTGACGGTGCCCGGCTGGAAGACCGCTGCGCAGGTGTATTCGGACACATCAGCGGTGACCTCGAACGATCCGAACGCGCCACTGCCCTTCGCGTGGGGCTGCCTTTCGGGCACTCGCTCGCGGTTGAACTGGGCCATCTGCTCGATCAAGTAGTGATCGTGCAAAACGATGGGACCACCGGCGCCCACTGTCAGCGAGTGCTCATCGCTGGTGACCGGAGCACCGGAATCCGTTGTCGTGTTGAACCGTTCGTCTGCCATGCGCGCCTCCAGGGCTTGCTGTTCGATCGGTCTGTCGACCCGGGGGCTACAGGCCGACTCTTCGTAGCCTAGCGACTGGCCTACCGCTTTTCATTGCTTCTACGGTCGCCGATCCACCGATAGGCGCTACGACCAGCTGCTTCTCGGCGCGGGTCACGGCCGATGTTCGGCGTCGCCCGAGCCGACGACCGCGCCATCGGTCGCCGATCCCGGGTGCGGCTGTGGTGTCAGCCGAGCGATGTCGGCCCGCAGGTCGCGGACCTCGTCGTGCAGCGCGTCGATCTGACGCTTGGTGGCCGCGAGATTGGCTTCGTCGGTCTCGTTGACGCGTTCGACGATCCAGGTGGCGATGCTGGCCGTGACGACGCCGATCAGGCTGATGCCACCGATCATCAGACCGACCGCGATCATCCTCCCGGTGAGGGTGGTCGGCGCGTAGTCGCCGTAGCCGATGGTGGTGACCGTGGTGATGGACCACCACAACGCGTCTTCGAAGTTGCGGATGGTGGCGTCGTCGCTACCCCGCTCGGTGTCGAGGATTGCCAGCGACGCGACGAAGATCAGCATCAGGCAGGCAACGACCGTGTACGCCAGCACCCGCCCGCGGATTGCCTGACCGGCAACGCGATGGAGTACGGCAAGTACCGCGAGCAGACGCAGCAGACGTAGCGGGCGCAAGACGGGTAACGCGACGATCAGCAGTTCGGGTAGGTGCCGGACGAACCAGCGGAGTCGCTCACCCGCGAGACCGAGCCGTACGAGATAGTCGATGACGAAGCCGGCCCAGGTGATGAAGATGACCGCCTCGAGGAGGTCCTCCGCCGTTCCACCCGGTTGGGCGAGTACTTCGACGGCGTAGCAGAGCACGAACACGATCCCGGCGATGGCCAGCGGCCACTCGGTCAGATGGATCCACCGGTCCTGCTGTGAGATCGCAGGGCTGTGCGCGCCATCGTCGACCTCTGTGGCCACCTGGTCCCCTCACGTCGCGAACGCCCTCCCGACGGGTGTGACCCCGTGGGGTTGTTCGATTCGCCCATTTCAGCAAATTGTCGACGGTCACCGCATGAAAACAGCTGTGCCGCGGACCAGCGGTCCGCGGCACAGCATTGCCAGAAGTGAGACTCAGGCAGTCACCGGCTTCTTCGTGGTGTCCACCTTCGTGCCGGAGTCGTCGTCTTTGTCCCAGCTGTCGTGGCCGTCGTCGACCATCGTCAGCTCGTCGAACGGATCGTCACCGCGCAGCACGCTGTCGACCTGATCCTTGTCGATCGTCTTGGTCCAGGAACCGACCAGCATGGTTGCCACCGCGTTGCCGGAGAAGTTGGTCACCGCACGCGCTTCGGACATGAACCGGTCGATTCCGACGATGATCCCGACGCCGTCGAGGAGTTCGGGACGGTGGCTCTGCAGACCGCCGGCGAGCGTGGCCAGGCCCGCGCCGCTGACGCCGGCCGCCCCCTTGGAGGCAACGATCATGAAGACCAGCAGCGAGATCTGCTCCCCGAGCGAGAGCGGCTGGCCCATGGCATCGGCCACGAACAGCGAGGCCATGGTCAGGTAGATCGCCGTGCCGTCGAGGTTGAACGAATAGCCGGTCGGGACAACAACTCCGACAGTGGTGCGCTCGACACCGAGGTGCTCCATCTTGGCGATCAGCCGCGGCAACGCCGACTCCGACGAGGAGGTGGCGAAGATCAGGAGATATTCACGGGCGAGGTAGCGCACCAACTTGAAGATCGAGACGCCGGCGACAAAGCGGAGCAGCAGGCCGAGGATCCCGAAGACGAAGATGACGCAGGTGACATAGAAGCCGAGCATCAACGTCAGCAGTTCGGTGACCGCACTCCAACCGGTTTGGCCGACGACGTTCGCGATCGCGCCGAAAGCGCCGATCGGGGCGAGCCACAGCACCATGGCGAGCACCTTGAACACGATCTTCTGCAGCGTCTCGATGGCTCGCAGTGCGGATTCGCCCGACTTGCCCAGACTCTGGATGGCGAAGCCGACCAGCAATGCGATGAACAGGGTCTGCAGCACACTGCCTTCGGTCAGCGCCGAGAGCATCGACGTCGGGATGATCGACTGGATGAAGTCCAGCGTGCCGCCCGATTCGTGGGCCTTGTCGGCGAGTTCGGTGCCCTTTCCCATCGCTGAGGGGTCGAGGGTCAGGCCATCACCGGGCTTGAGCAGGTTGCCGACCACGAGTCCGATTGCCAGTGCGACCGTCGACATACCCAGGAAGTAGGCGAAGGCCAGGCCGCCGACCTTTCCGACGGTGGCGGCTGCGCGCACCGACCCGATGCCGAGGACGATGGTGCAGAAGATGACCGGGCTGATCATCATCTTGATCAGGCTGACGAACATCGTGCCGAGGACTCCGAGGTCTTTGCCGACCCCGGGAGCCAGGATGCCGACCAGGACACCGGCGATCACAGCCACGATCACCGCGATGTACAGCCAGTGCGTTCGATCGCGTCGTTTCGGAACGGCAGCGTCCCCGTCGGCCTGACGATCGTGTGTGGTTGTCATGATCGAACTTCCTTCTGACTGGTGACAAGAATGGGTCTGCAAGGATGGTGTTCTACGGGGGTGAGCCAGGTCACTATTTAGTTCATTACGTTCAACCGACGGAGAGGTTTCATGGCCAGGTTGGTGCCCCGTTCACTTGCCGGCCAAACGTTTGTGCTGCAGCTGGTCGTGATCGCGGTGATGGTCCTGGGCGGCAGCGCGCTGGCGATCGTCGACGCGAGACGCGACGGTGACGCCGCGGCGCGGTTGCAGGTCACCGGCATCGCCAGCGCGCTGGCCGAATCGCCGGCGACCGCAGCGGCCATCGAATCCGGAAGCGCGACAGCGGTGCTGCAACCGGTGACCGAACGGGTTCGGGCAGATACCCAGATCGCGTTCATCACGATCATGGCGCCCGACCGGACACGTTTCACCCACACGAATCCCGAACTCATCGGCCGGCCCTACATCGGGACCATCGAGCCTGCGTTGCAGGGCCGCACCTTCACCGAGGTTTACACCGGCACTCTCGGTCCGTCGATCCGCGCCGTCGCGCCGGTGCGCTCGTCGTCCGGCGAGGTCGTCGGACTGGTGTCGGCCGGGATCACCCAGCAGACGCTGTTCTCGCGCTGGCAGCAGCAGTTGCCTCAGATCCTGCTGATCGCCGCCGGCGCGTTACTCGTGTCCCTCGTCGGGATCTGGGCGATTCGCCGTCGCCTGCTGCGGCAGACACATGGGTTGGCTCCCACCGAACTGCAGGTGATGTATGAACATCACGACGCCATCCTTCACTCGGTGTCGGAAGGATTGATCGTGCTGGATCGACATGGCGTGGCCCTGGCCAATGACGAAGCCCGGCGCTGCTGGCACTGCCCGCCGGCGAGGTGGACAAAGGGAGCCTGCCCGCATTTCTCCGGTCGTACTCCCCCGGCGCACGCGACGAAGTCCACGTGACGGGTGACCGGGTACTGGTGGTCAACAGGTCTCGGGTCCCCGGCAATCGGTCGCCGGAGACCGAGGTGGTCACCATTCGTGATCGGACCGAATTGCAAGGCGCCCTGGGCGAACTCGACTCGATGAAGGTGTTCACCGAATCGCTGCGATCGCAGGCTCACGAATCGGCGAACCGTCTGCACACCATCGTGACGCTGGTGGAGATGGGACGCGGCGACGAGGCCGTTCGCTTCGCCACCACCGAATTGGAGCTGTCGCAGCAGTTGGTCGACCGGCTGTCCGAATCGGTCGGTGAACCCGCACTGGCCGCCCTGTTGCTGGGCAAGAGTGCTCAGGCCGATGAACGGGGTATCGAGTTGACGATCACCGACGACACCGTGATTCCCTCGGACAACGAACACGCTGTGTTGTCGGGCCAAGAACTCGTCACCGTGGTGGGCAACCTCGTCGACAACGCCTTGGATGCATGCGACCGGTCCGACCCCTGGGTGGAGGTGACCGTACGGCAAGATGGCGAACATCTGCTGATCCAGGTCGCCGACAGCGGCCCGGGCATGGATGCCGAGGAGTTCAGAAAAGCCAGGCAGCGCGGGTACTCCACCAAGTCCGGTGGCGAATCCGGCAGGCGCGGACTGGGTTTGGCGCTCGTATCCCAGGTTGTGGATCGCCACGAAGGGACCCTCACTGCCGAGGTGACCTACGGATCGGTTGTCACCGTCACCTTCGGGCCGCAAGCATGATCAACGTTCTCGTCGTCGAAGACGAACCGCTGATCGCCGAAGCCCACCGCACGTATCTTGGCCGGATCGACGGCTTTTCCGTTGTCGCCGTGGTGCATACGGCGCAGGACGCCATGCGATCGGCCGCAGAGGCCGCGACAACGACAACACCCATCGACCTCGTACTCCTCGATCTGGGACTGCCCGACGCCAGCGGGATCGACCTGGCATCAGCACTGTCAGGGTTACGCCCGGCCCCCGACATCATCGCCATCACGTCCGAACGAGATCTGGAGATGGTGCGAGCCGCCGTGGCCCACGGGGCGCTGGCGTACCTGCTCAAACCGTTCACGTTCGCCGCTTTCCGCGACCGCCTCGAGCGGTACCAGCGTTATCGACAGGCGTTGCCCGCGGGCACCGACGCGGCCAGCCAGATCGAGGTCGACCGGGCGATCGCCGAATTGCGGGGCACCACAGACAAATCCGCGGCCCCGAAAGGCGCGGCACCCGGCACCACCGACGAGATAGCCCGCCGGATCCGCGACAGTCCCGAAGGTCTCACTGCCGCCGAGGCCGCCAACCAGGTCGGGGTGTCGCGGGTGACGGCCTGGCGTTATCTCGAACGCCTGGCCGACGAGGGAACCCTCTCTCGCCACACGGACTACGGCAATGCCGGTCGACCCAAGATTCGTTACCAGTGGCGGCGCTGAGCGGCTATGTCTCGCACGCCACCCCGTCGCCATCGCGGTCGAGGGCGGGCCGATAGCCCGCTTCTCCCTGCATGATCGGAGCAGCACCCGCCGCTTTCACCGCTGTGCAGTTCTCGTAAAAGACCGCTCCGGCATCTGAATCGGGTGCGACGGGCACATACACCGGTGTCGACGTCCGCGGCATGACAGGCAGCGGCGCCTGAGTCGCAGTGTTCGAGTCCGGAATGTCGCGGGTGACCGGCACCTCCACGATGGAGGTCACCACTGAGGTCACGATTCGGGTCGGCGGTGCCGTGGTCGTGGTCGTGGTGGTGGTCGTCGATGTTGTCTTCGGCGGTGACGTCACCGCAGGTGTCGACGTTTCGGCCACAGCTTTCGGTTTCTCGTCAGCCTTCTCCTCCGAAGGCACGACCAAGCCGACGATCACGAAAAAGGCGAAGACTGCAGCGACAATCCACGGCCATTTCCGCTTTTTCTTCGGTGGCTGGCCATATGGGGAACCACCGGTTGGCCGATCCCAGTTGTCGGGCATGGAGAACTGCTGCGTCATGAGAATGAAAACCTTTCGGAAGGGTAATGAAATGCGCTGCTACCAGCGACTTCCCCACCGGTCCGAGCCATTCACCCACCTATATCGGTGGGCCACCAGTTCGTTACACACAGGGCCCGTCGTGGCTTTTTACGAGTTATAGCTGCTTTCCCCCAGCCTCCTCCTGTCCGCGTTGCAATGTTGCCCTGGGACCATGCCGCGGAGTTTGCCGTCGATGATCAACGGGTATCTGCCGGATCGAGTCAGATCATGGTCGTATCTATGAAAGGACAACCGATGGTGTCGGAAACACACGTCCGGGAACTTCTCGAGAGTTCATACGAGGATGCGCATCTGATCTTGGAGATGGGCCAGCTGTCGGTCATCGACGGGGCCAGTGCGGAGAAGGATGAGTCGGCGCTGGTGGTAGCCACCGCGCGCGAATTGCGCGAGAGTCATGACGTCGCGCACGTCAACGACGAGGAACTGACATCCATCGCGGCGCTCCTCGATGACCGCATCGCCAAGCTCGGCGCCTGATCGCCGGACGCGTCACAGCGCACTCGAATAGCGGATGGCGGTAGGGCCAACAGGCCGTGAACAAACTAGAGGGTCGGACGTCCGCGCCGTACGGTCAAAGCTATGAACCCCGAGGATCAAGAGCAGCAGCAGATCGAGCAGATCGCCGACAAACTCGCGGACAAGCACGCTGATGTGCCGACGGAAGCTGTCGCCGAGGTCGTCGAGGACGCGTACCGGAAGTTCGATGGCCAACCCATCCGCGACTTCGTCCCGCTTCTCACCGAACGCAGGGCAGAAGAAGAGCTCGGCGGAAACCCGGTCGCCACGCCTGAGTCCCTCGAAGAATCGAGCTGAGGGCTACTACGTCGAGGAAACGGGAAGCGACATCACGCGCTTCCCGCGGTCTCCTTTGGCCGACCCGCAGACTGCAGAGCGCGAAGGTCTGCGGCCTCGGCTTCGAGATCTGCGTGACTGATCACGCGCGCCATCACCATGGCGACAAAGATCGAGATCAATACCCAAGCGGCTACGGCGACGCTTATCCAGATGAACACGTCGAAAGTATGGCCCAATATCCCGAATTGGGAAACTGTTCTTTTGGAAGTAATTTCGAATTGATCGTGACGATCAGAGTTTTTGATTCTGACGATCAGAACCGTCGGATTCCAAAGCCTGTTCGAACAATGTCGAATCACATTCGCGGCCCGGTTCCCACCCTGATCGTCCCACCACGACAGCCTTCCTGCAACGTTGCCCCTGGCTGGGGAGCCGCGGACCAGCGGGCTGTCTTGCGTGCGGCACCGGGCCGGTGTGCGGTGCGCGGGACTCCGCGGGTCGCCTCGCCGTAGCTTTCCAGAGCCGCAGCCTGGCGGTGTAGCCGTCCGGTTCATTCGTCTCGCCATCGCGCATCGCCCGACCGACCACGTCGAGAAATTCAATTGCGAACCCTTGCTAAGCGGGTTGGATTGGTTCTGCGAACAAATACTCACCGACTCAAATCGATCTTCGCCGACAAAGCCGATTGAACAATTCAGTTTCGCCATTGTGGCGATTCAAAACAGGCCTGTGGTAATCGGGTCGGTCCAGCACCCCCACCGTGGACACACCTGCTCACCAAGTCGGGGTGTCGTACGCTCGCACCTGTGGGCATAACGAACGACGATGTACAGCACCTACGGCGATGCGTGGATCTGGCACGCGAAGCACTGGCGGCCGGCGATGAACCCTTCGGTTCGGTGCTCGTGAGCGCAGACGGCCGAACACTTTTCGAAGACCGCAACCGCGTCAAAGACGGCGACAACACCAGGCATCCCGAGCTGACGATCGCGTTGTGGGCAGTGGAGAACATGGAGCCGGCCGAGCGGGCAGCGGCCACGGTGTACACCTCCGGAGAGCATTGCCCGATGTGCGCCGCCGCGCACGCCTGGGTCGGGCTGGGCCGAATCGCCTATGCGGTGTCGTCGTCTCAATTGTCGGAGTGGCTCGCGGAATGGAATGCTCCGCCCTCACCGGTCGCCGGGCTGCCGATCAACACCGTTGCGCCCCAATTGCCGGTAGACGGACCGGCTGATGCTCTGGTCGACGAGATGCGGGCCCTGCACGCACAGCGATTCAGCGTTTAGCCGGGGCTCTGTCTCCGACCGGCGGTGTGTAGCACCTACCGCTCAAGTCGGTTCAGATCTCGCACGCCGACGTCCCTTCGTGGCCTCCACCGGATCGATCGACCCGCCCGACCACTCGGCGGCCATGGCAAGACTTGCCTGCCGGCCCGAATGAACGTGATGGAACGCTGATTCGGCCGCACGGTCGGCGTCGTGGGCCGCGATGGCGGCAAGAATTTCCTCGTGCTCGTGGCACTGACGGCCCGGATCCCGGTCTTTTGTCAGATGAAAGAGCCACTGTGTGCGCGCCTCCAGAGGGCGCAACAACGACTCCAGCAGAGGGTTCGCGGACAGGTCGACGATCATTTGGTGGAACTTGGCATTGGCCGCTGCGATCGCTGGGCGGTCCCGCTTCAGGGTCGCGGCACGAGCGGCTTCGAGTTGCTCCGACAACCGGGCGAGACCCTCTTCGTCGGCACGCTCGGCAGCAAGCCGGGCCGCGAGAACTTCTAGGCTCTCGCGGACGTCGAACAGGTCTCGGACGTCGTTCTCGCTGAAGGGCGAGACGATTGCACCCTGTCTCGGCACCAGAACCACCAGTCCGTCCTGCTGCAGCAACTGCAATGCCTCGCGCAGCGGGATACGCGAAACATCGAGTTCTGCAGCGAGATCGCGCTCGACCAGCCTTGACCCCGGCGCCAGCCGCAGATCTACGATCTGGCGCCGAATTTCCTCATACGCGTGCTGGCGCAATGACTTTCGATCGTTTGCCGAACCCGTCAGCTCTTCTACCGCAGGCATGAACACCAAGTCCTCTCGCGGATTTCGCCTCGTTCAGCCGAGTCTAGCCAGACCCACTTAGCGGTATACCAATAACTAACCGCCTCGTAATCGGATGGAAACACTCAGCCCCCACTCTTCTCGTAACGGTATACCGCTAAAACACAGCGGCCGACGACAGGAGACACGATGAGATTTCGATCCACAACCGTCCGCGTACCGGTGGCGCTGCTCGCGGCCGGAGCCATTGCGGTAGGAATGTCAGGGTGCGGCACATCGGGAGCCGACGCCAACGACGGGAGTCTGTCCGTCGGAGTCTTCTTCCCCGGCTCCGTCACCGACACCGGGTTCATGGAGTCGGGCTACCTCGGATACCAGAGGGTCGAGAAGGCACTCGGTGACCAGGTGGACCTCAGCTATGTCGAGCAAGTTGCACCAGCCGACTACCAGCAGGCATTGCAGCGCTTCGCATCTGAGAACGAATTGGTCATCTCGGTTGGCGGCCAGACGGACGCCGACGTGCGAAAGATCGCCCCTCAGTTCCCAGACGTGAAGTTCGTCGAAATCGGTGGCCCTTCCGACGCCGAACCTATGGACAATCTCGCTTACTACGATCCGCAGCAGGCCGAGGCCGAATTCCTTTCCGGCGCAGTGGCAGCGGCATCATCGACCACCGGAACGGTCGGATTCGTCGGAGGCGTCGAGTTGCCGGCCATCGTCAATGCGGCCAAGGCGTTCTCGAACGGGGCGACGTTTGTCCGACCCGACGTCAAGGTTCTCAGCCCCCAATATGTGGGCGACTTCAACGATCCCGCCAAAGCCAAACAGGCAGCGGGCACCGGGTATGCGGGAGGTGCCGACATCCTCGGTCAGATCGTCAACCTCGGCAAACAAGGCATCGAACAAGCTGCACGCGACTCGGGCAACCGCATGGTCGGCGGACCGATTCCCGGAGATTGCGCAAACCCGGTATACGCAGGTTTTGTCCGCACCGACATCGGGACCGAGATCGAATACGCCGTCTCTTCAACGCTCGACGGCTCGTGGGAGGCTGCACAAGTTCCGTTCGGTCTGACAACAGACAAAGGTGGCAGCGACTTCATCCTCTGCTCGGAAGACCCCGCCGCCACCAAAGCGCTGACCGACGCAAAGGCGGCGTTGACATCCGGCTCCGTCGCGGCCTACTGAACCGGCCGACGCGATGACCCCAGCAACCAGCCCGCTGTTGACGCTCGACCGAATCGGTAAGTCGTATGGCGGTGTTCGCGCGCTCGACGATGTCACCATGGCCGTCGAACGCGGCACGGTGCACTGCATCCTCGGAGAGAACGGAGCAGGCAAGTCAACACTGTGCAACGTCGTGTACGGAACGGTGTCTGCGGACCAGGGCAGTATGACCATCGACGGAACCCCGTATCGCCCCTCGACACCGGCAGCGGCACTCGAGTCCGGCGTCGCCATGGTGCATCAGCACTTCTCACTCATACCCACCATGACGGTGGAGGACAACCTGCTGTTGGGCCGACGGGGGTTTCGCCAGCCACACGATGAGGTGAAGCAGGGCCTGGCGCGCATAGCCGATTCGTACGGATTGACCGTGGACCGCACCGCTCGCGTCAGTGACCTGCCGATCGGCGCACGACAGCGGGTCGAGATCGTCAAAGCCCTGCTTCGCCGGCCAGACCTCATCCTGCTCGACGAACCGACTGCGGTGCTCGACCCTGGTGAGATCGACTCGCTGATCGAGACCTGCAATGCCCTTGCCGCCGATGGCAGGTCGGTTGTCCTGATCACCCACAAACTCGGGGAGGTCGCCCGCGTGGCCGACGCGGCAACCGTGCTTCGCGGCGGGACGGTCGTCGGCGGAGGTCGACTATCGCAGACACCGCTGGACTCATTGCTCGACCTGATGCTCGGTGGCGCACAACCTGTTGCGTCCGAACGACGTCCGGCATCGTCCCCGCATCACACAGCACCCTGCTTGGAAGTCAGGGGTGTCACGCTGTCCCGCCCAGACGGCAGCACAGCCCTGTCAGACGTCGATTTGACTGTCCCCTCAGGAGAGATCGTCGGTATCGCAGGTGTCGAAGGCAATGGCCAGTCGGAGCTGGCGGCAGTGTTGTCCGGGTCCGTCGCCGCTGATCGCGGAACAGTCAGTGTCGACGGACTCGACATCACCGAACACACTCCAGCGCAGCGCACCCGTGCGGGCATGGGTGTCATTCCCGAAGACCGGCATGCCGAGGGCATGATCGCTGAACTATCAGTCGCCGAGAACTATGCGCTCGGCCGATTGAGTGACTACCGGAGCTGGGGCCTCCTGGATCGCCGACGCATGAGAGCTGATGCCGCGCAGGCCATCACGGAGTACTCGATCCGCGCCGATGGTCCCGACGTCCCCATCGGATCATTGTCCGGCGGCAACCAGCAGAAGGTTGTGCTGGCCCGGGAATTGTCGACCCCAGGGCTGCGTGTTGTCGTCGCGGCGCAACCCACCCGCGGGCTCGACGTCGGCGCCGTCGCTTTTGTGCTCGACCGCCTTCGGGACGCCGCGGCGTCTGGCGCAGCAGTGTTGGTGATCTCCAGCGAAATCGACGAGCTCGTCACACTCTGCTCGCGCATCGTCGTCGCCTACCGCGGCACCATCCGCGGGTCGGTCGACTCCGAGTCCTCCTCTGCCACCAACGACATCGGCGAGCTCATGATGGGGGTGGCACGATGATGCCGACCTCTGGGCTGCTCCGTCCCAAACTGCGGCAGGGCGATTGGGCCCACAGCCCACTTGTGGTCGCCGTCGTTGCCCTGGCGATCGCCGCAGGCGTTGGACTGCTGCTGGCCGCAGGCGCTGGGGCCGGACCCGCCGAGGTCGTCGACGCCCTCATCCAGGGAACATTCGGCTCGCCCTTCGCCGTCGGCACCTCGCTGAACAACGCTGCCATCATCATGTTCATCGCGGCGGGCTTCACCGTCGCGTATCGGGCCGGTCTGGTGAACGTCGGGGGCGAAGGCCAGATCTGTCTCGGCGGCATTGCTGCCACCGCGGTGGGCGTGACCATCCCCGACGCCACGCCTCTCTTCCTCGGAGTCACCCTGGCGCTGGTGGCTGCCGTAGTGGCCGGCGCTTGTTGGGCGGCCATCGCGGCGTGGCTCTATGTTCGGCGCGGTACCAGCGAGATCATCACCACCCTGCTGCTCAACTTTGTCGGCCTGGCGTTGGTTGTGTTGATGGTCCAGGAGCCGAGCTTGCTTCGGCAGCCGATGACCTCGTCGGAGACGCTCCCCCAGTCCGAGTCGCTGAGCGAAGCGAGCCACCTCCCGCTGCTGGGACTGACCAAATCGCCTGCACGGTGGCCATCGTCATTGCTATCCTTGCCATCACGGCAGTCGGAGTAGTCCTGCGGCACAGTGCAATCGGACTACGGCTCCGCTCAGTGGGTCTGTCACCGACTGCGTCGGCCCGACTTGGTGTCCCGGTTGATCGCGTCCGTTTCCTGGGGCTCTCCACCGCAGGTGGGTTTTCCGGACTTGCCGGTGGAATCCTTGTCACATCCGCCCCGTTCGTTCTGGCCGAAGGGTTCTCGTCGGGCTTCGGTTTCACCGGGCTCGTGGTCGGTTTGCTGGCGCGCGGGTCGATGACAGCAGTTGCCGGGGTGTCGCTGTTCCTGGGATTCCTGGTTGCCGGCGGTATCAATCTGCAGTTGGCCGCGGGAGTTCCGTCCTCCACCGTGACCGTGGTGCAGAGCGTGCTGATCATCTTGATCGCGGGCGCTGCCTTGTGGACCACCCGGTCGAGATCAGTGGCGCCCCCCGAGGCCACTTTGGCACCCGCCATCACAGCCCCCGCAAAGGCGACGTCATGAACATCGACATGCTCACCCAGGTCCTCACCAGCGGGGTGGCCTTCGCGATCCTGCTCATCGTGGCCGCAGCAGGTGAATCGATCAGCGAACGTGCAGGCGTGCTCAACCTCAGCATGGAGGGCATCATGCTCACCGGCGCTTTCGCGAGCGTGTTGGCCTCGGCCACACTCGATTCGGCGATGCTCGGCCTTGTCAGCGGGGTGCTTGCCGCAATCATCTTCGGAATCATCCAGGCGCTGCTCACCGTGCGGTTCCGCGCCGACCAGATCGTTGTCGGAATTGCCGGCAACGCGTTGGCGCTGGGGTTGACCACCTACGGTGCCCGCATCTTCCTCGAGGACGGCAAGGGCCAGGGTGTGCCCGGCTTCAACGGCGTCGATATCCCCCTGCTGACCGACATCCCGATCGTCGGTCCGGCCCTGTTCGGCCAATCAGTCCTCGGTTACCTATGCGTGCTCGTGGTCGTCGCGCTGGCACTGCTGTTCTCCGGCAAGACCATGGCGGGCATCCGCGTGGACGCCGTCGGCGAGGACGCCACATCGGCCGGCTGGACAGGATTGTCCGTCAACAAGATCCGGGCCGCGTGCGTCTTGCTCGCTGCCGCAACAGGCGGTCTCGCAGGATCTCAACTGGCCCTGTCGGAAGTGCAGTCGTTCAGCGAGAACATGACTGCCGGCCTCGGCTACCTCGCCGTGGTGGCAGTGATCGCGGGGCGCTGGAAAGTGATCGGAATCGTGTGGGCGTGCCTGTTCTTCGGGATCGCCCGATCGCTTCAGTTCGCCTTGCCTGCCGTCGGAGTCGACATCCCTTACGCGATTCTGCTGATGCTGCCGTACGTCATTGCCATCGTCGCGATCAGCGGCGTGGTCGGTGGCCGCCGAGCCCCGTCGTGCCTCACCGTGCCGTACGCCGGCCGTTCCTGAACCTCTTTGCCCCGGAAGGCGACATGACACTCATCCTCACCCACTCCGACATCGACGCGCTCATCGACCGGACTTCGGTCTACCGCGCCGTGGAGCAGGCTCACGCTGATCTGACATCAGGTGCTGCGAGTAACCCCGCTCCCCCTCAGTTGCCGATCGCTGACGGCGGCACCGCTCTCCCGATGGTGGCGTCGTCAGAACCGTTGGGCGCCAGCGTCGTCAAGATGTTGTCGGACATGCCGGCCAATGTCGGCCGCGGGCTCCCGAGTCAGCGATCGACCATCCTGCTGATGTCTGCACAGACCGGCGAGTGCGAAGCAGTACTCGACGGCCGCCTCATCACAGCCATCCGTACTGCTGCGGCGAGCGCGGTGGCGACGGCTCACCTTGCCACGCAACGGAGCTCGATTCTGGGACTCATCGGTGCCGGAACCCTCGCAGTGGAGCACGCCCGCGCCATCTGCCGCATCCGAAACATCGAGAAGGTTTTGGTGTGGTCGCGGTCGGCGTCGACCGTCGACAGCTTCCGCCGTCGGACAGCCGATCTCGACATCCAGATCGAATACGCCGAATTCCCTCGGTCTATTCTCGCCTCCGCCGACATCGTCTGCACACTGACGCCGTCGCGCGAACCGATCGTCGAGGGCGCGTGGTTCCGCCCGGGCCTGCACCTCAACGCCGTCGGCGCTCCTCCCCGCGCAGACCACCGTGAGATCGACGGCCCCGGGATCGGCAGCAGCCGGCTGATCGTCGACAGCATTCCGACCGCACTCACCAAATCGGGAGATGTCCTGTTGGCGATTGCCGAAGGCCACCTTCAGACGCAGGACGTTGACGTCGAACTCGGCGATGTGATCGTGAACCCCGCCCTCGGCCGCCGAAGCGACGACGACATCACCCTGTTCAACTCCGTGGGGATCGGCCTACAAGATCTCGTGACCGCCCGGACGCTGGTCGATGTGGCGAAGCAACAGGGTGTTGGCGCGAGTGTGCGGCTGAATGCTTAAAGGAATCGGCGTTGATGGTGGTGCGCGCAAAGGGATTCGAACCCCTGACCGCTGGTGTGTAAGACCAGAGCTCTACCGCTGAGCTATACGCGCGGGGCGACCGAACCGAAGGCGAGTTCGACCGGCCGCGACGGCGAGAGAAAACATGGACTCGCCGCCCGTCCGACACCCGAAGGCGTCAGACACCTTCAAGAATCTAGCGCGGCCAGGGCTTTCTCCCAAAGCGACTGGTCACGGACCTGCCCGGCGGCCATCTGCTCGGAGAATGTGATGTGTCCGGTCTTGTCGATGACAAAGGTGCCGCGGTTGGCGTAGCCCTTGTCCTCGTTGAAGACGCCATACAGCTGAGCGACGCGGCCGTGGGGCCAGAAGTCCGCGAGGATCGGGAAGAGATACCCCTGGGCCGCCGACCACACCTTGTGGGTGGGCGATGTGCCCACCGAGATCGCGATGAACGCCGAGTTGTCGTTGTCGAAGTCCGGCAGCCGGTCGCGCACCATGCTCAGCTCGCCTTCACAGGTGCCGGTGAACGCCATCGGGAAGAACACCAGCAGCACGTTCTTCTTACCGAAATGGTTGGACAGGGTGATGTCCTGATTGTTCTGGTCACGCAACGTGAAGTCAGGAGCCGCGGTTCCCACCGCGAGCTCCTGATGAACGGAGTCGGTCATGCCTTCTTGCCGGCTCGCGTCTTCGGTTGAACCAGACGAGATCCCAGCCAGTCACCGAAACTCACGGCACTGGTCTGGGTGAGGCCCGCGGTCGGCGCGGCTTCGGCGACCTCACTGGGGTCGACGTAACCGTCGCTTCCGGTCTTCGGCGACAACACCCACACGAACCCATCGTCGGCGAGCGGTGTGATGGCATCCATCAGGGCGTCGACCAGATCGCCGTCACCGTCCCGCCACCACAGCACCACCATGTCGACGACCTCGTCGGAGTCGTCGTCCACCATCTCGGCGTCGATGGCATCCTCGATGTCGGCACGCAGGTCGTCGTCGGTGTCCTCGTCCCACCCCAGCTCCTGCACGATCATGCCCGCTGTCACTCCCAGCTTCTGGGCGCGATCACCATCTGAAGCGGCAACCAACGCGACGACCTCCTGTCAGTAGAAAAATAGGCGAACACTGTCCGTGTCCGCTTCGATGACTCAAGCGAACAGGGTAAACCCCCAAGTTGCAAGCCGAATGGCACCTTTTTCAACCGGCAACTTTCCCGCACGCGTCCACAGCCTTGTTCCTGGCGTCGATCCACTTGTCCGCCGGATCGTTGAGGCCGGCCCGATATTCGTTCCTCACCGCGGTCACCAACTCCCGGTTGCGGTCGAGAAAATTCCGCACCAACGTCTGGACGGGCTGCTCGACGCCGACCACCAGTTTCGCGGTAATTGCCTGCTCACCGGCGGTGAGCTGGTCGATCACCACCCGACTGCTGTCGCCCATCTGCGAATAGGACTGCACGTCATTGAGTTTGGTGACGAACTCGTTGTAGCCGTTGAGCATGGTCACCACGGTCGTGGTGAATTGCGCGCAGAGGCCAACCGTCAGCGTGCGTGCAGCCTCCGCGGCCCTCGACGATTCTGCGATCCTCGATTGCTCCGCCGCGACGGACACGTCGCTCTGATAGGCACGCACGTCGTTGGGGTCCACGCCACTGGAACCGTCGACAGTGGTGGCACATCCGGTGAAAAGTGCCCCGGCCACCACAACGCCGGCCACCCACCTGGACTTCACAGAGCAGATACTGCCCCATGTACCGCTCGAACATCCAGAGCAACACATGTAGGTTCGGCTAGTTTGCCGTCCTCCGATGCCAACGAACATCACATGCGGCACGATTGAGAGAACGCCGAGGACCTCACCAGGGTCCAGCGCCACATTTGGTTTCTGGCAGTCACCCTGCCGGACGACTCGAGGAGAAGACCAGCGTAGTGACTGACAGCACGAAAGCACCGAAGAACCAGCAGCGGGTTCGCGTCATCCGAGAGGGAGTCGCGTCCTACCTCCCGGACATCGACCCGGATGAGACCACTGAATGGCTGGAGTCCTTCGACGGTCTTCTCGAGAACGCCGGCCCCGGCCGGGCCCGGTACCTGATGCTTCGCCTGCTTGAGCGCGCCGGGGAGAAGCGGGTCTCGATCCCAGCCCTCACCTCGACGGACTACGTCAACACCATCCCCACCGAGAGCGAGCCCTGGTTCCCCGGTGACGAAGAAGTCGAACGCCGTTTCCGCGCGTTCATCCGCTGGAATGCCGCGATCATGGTGCACCGCGCACAGCGTCCCGGCGTCGGCGTCGGCGGCCACATCTCCACCTATGCCTCGTCGGCCGCCCTGTACGAGGTCGGTTTCAACCACTTCTTCCGTGGCCAGGACCACGCCGGTGGCGGCGACCAGATCTTCATCCAGGGTCACGCCTCCCCCGGTATCTACGCGCGTGCGTTCCTCGAGGGCCGCATCGACGAGAAGCGGATGGATGGGTTCCGCCAGGAGCACTCCCACGCCGGCGAGGGCGGTGGGCTGCCGTCATATCCCCACCCTCGGCTGATGCCCGACTTCTGGCAGTTCCCGACCGTGTCCATGGGCCTGGGCCCGATGAACGCGATCTATCAGGCGCGGTTCAACCACTACCTGAACGACCGCGGCATCAAGGACACCAGCGATCAGCACGTATGGGCGTTCCTCGGCGACGGCGAGATGGACGAGCCGGAGTCACGCGGCCTGGCGCACGTCGCCGCAACCGAGGGCCTCGACAACCTGACGTTTGTCGTCAACTGCAACCTGCAGCGCCTCGACGGTCCGGTGCGCGGCAACGGCAAGATCATCCAGGAACTAGAGTCGTTCTTCCGCGGAGCCGGCTGGAACGTCATCAAGGTCGTGTGGGGCCGCGAGTGGGATTCGCTGCTGCACAAGGACCGCGACGGCGCGCTGGTGAACCTGATGAACAGCACCCCCGACGGTGACTTCCAGACCTACAAGGCCAACGACGGTGCCTACGTCCGCGACCACTTCTTCGGCCGCGACCCGCGAACCAAGGAACTCGTCAAAGACCTCAGCGACGCCGACATCTGGAACCTCAAGCGCGGCGGCCACGACTACAAGAAGGTGCACGCGGCCTATGCCTCGGCGCTGGCCCACAAGGGCCAGCCGACGGTGATCCTGGCGCACACCATCAAGGGCTACACACTCGGCAAGCACTTCGAGGGCCGTAATGCCACGCACCAGATGAAGAAGCTGACCCTCGACGATCTCAAGGACTTCCGCGACAGCACGCGCATCCCGATCAGCGACGCCGAGCTCGAAAAGGATCCTTACCTGCCGCCGTACTACCACCCCGGCAACGACGCACCCGAGATCCAGTACATGCTCGATCGTCGTAAGACGCTCGGCGGTTTCCTGCCCGCTCGGCGCACCAAGAGCAAGGTGCTCAAACCGGACACCGCGCCGGCACTGAAACTGGCCGCGAAAGGTTCGGGCAAGCAGCAGGTCGCCACGACCATGGCCGTCGTCCGCATCTTCAAGGAACTGATGCGCGACAAGGAGGTCGGCAAGCGCCTCGTGCCGATCATCCCCGACGAAGCCCGCACCTTCGGCATGGACTCCTGGTTCCCGTCGCTCAAGATCTACAACCGCAACGGTCAGCTCTACACCTCCGTCGACGCGGAGCTGATGCTCGCGTACAAGGAGAGCTCGGTCGGACAGATCCTGCACGAGGGCATCAACGAAGCCGGTTCCACGGCATCGTTCACCGCTGTCGGTACGTCGTATGCAACACACGACGAGCCGATGATCCCGCTGTACATCTTCTATTCGATGTTCGGCTTCCAGCGCACGGGCGACGGACTGTGGGCGGCGGCCGACCAGATGGCACGAGGATTTGTCCTGGGAGCCACCGCCGGTCGCACCACACTCACGGGTGAAGGTCTGCAGCACGCAGACGGCCATTCGCTGCTGCTCGCGGCGTCGAACCCGGCAGTGGTGGCCTATGACCCTGCGTTCGGATACGAGCTCGGGCACATCATCGCCGACGGCCTGCGCCGGATGTACGGAGAAGATCCCGAGAACATCTACTACTACATCACCATCTACAACGAGCCGATCAGTCAGCCGGCGCAGCCCGACAACCTCGACGTCGCCGGACTGCTCAAGGGCATCTACCGCTACGCCGAAGCTCCCGAAGGCAAGGAGTACCCGGCGAACATCCTGGTCTCCGGCATCACCATGCCCAGTGCCCTCAAAGCACAGGAGTTGTTGGCCGAGGAATGGAACGTGGGCGCAAACGTCTACTCGGTGACGTCGTGGAACGAGTTGTCCCGTGATGGTGTGGAGTACGAGAAGGCATCGCTCCGCGATCCCGACGGTGAGCACCAGCAGCCGTACGTCACCGAGGCGCTCGCCGAGGCCGCGGGTCCGTTTGTCGCGGCCAGCGATTTCATGCGTGGGGTTCCCGAACTGATCCGCGCCTGGGTCCCGGGCACCTATCTCACCCTCGGTACCGATGGATTCGGTTTCTCGGACACCCGGCCGGCCGCGCGTCGGTTCTTCACGTCGACGGTGAGTCGATCGCGGTGGGTGTGCTGTCGGCGCTGGCCCGCGACGGCCACATCGAGGCCAAGGTCGCTGCCGAGGCCGCCGCGAAGTACAAGATCGACGACGTACTCGCAGCGCCGAAGCAGACGAGCGACCCGGGTCCCGGCGCCTAGGCCGAGTCCCACCCCGCCCGACGAGGGGATCGCCTGCGGGCAGCGTCCGACCTGAAACCGTCCCGCTGACATAGATTGGTCAGATGGACGAGTCACGTGCGGTCGAGCAGCCCGCCGGCGATCTCTTCGGGCCGCGGGGTGCCCATGTGCCCGCCCCGGCCAACGTGCACGACGCATTGCCGGACACACTGCTCCGCCGGGTGAAGCAATACAGCGGCCGGTTGGCCACCGAGGCTGTGCACTCGATGCAGGACCAACTGCCCTATTTCGCCGACCTCGAGGCAGGGCAGCGAGCCGATGTGCAGCTGGTCGTGCAGACCGCGGTGGTCAACTTCGTCGAGTGGCTTCAGGATCCTGAAGGCAACGTGAAGTTCACGGTGCAGGCGTTCCAGGTGGTGCCGCAGGATCTGGCCCGGCGGATCAGCTTGCTGCAAACCGTCGAGATGGTCCGGGTGGCCATGGAGTTCTTCGAGAAGTGGCTGCCCCTACTTGCCCGAAACGACGCCCAGCTGCGGGCACTCACCGAATCGGTGCTGCGCTACGGGCGCGAGATCGGGTTCGCGGCGGCATCCATCTACGCGTCTGCAGCCGAATCGCGCGGTGCCTGGGATTCGAGGCTTGAAGCGCTGGTCGTCGACGCCGTGGTGCGCGGCGACTCCGGACCCACCTTACTGTCGCGAGCAGCCGCGCTGAACTGGGACACCGAGGCCACCGCAACGGTGCTGGTGGGTATGCCGCCACCCGAGCGCAACGTGTCGGTTCCGCTGGCGGTGCACAACACCGCCCGCCAGCACGACCGCGCGGCGTTGTCCGTCGTCCAGGGCAGCCTTCTGGTCGCCATCGTCAGTGGGCCGGTCGCCGTGAGCGAGCCGTTTGTCACCGATCTGCTGAAGCTCTTTGCCGAGGGCCCGGTGGTGATCGGCCCGACAACACCCAATCTGGGGGCCGCGCACGCCAGCGCCATAGACGCACTCGCCGGTATCGAAGCAGTGGCGGGTTGGCCCAGCGCTCCGCGACCGGTGCATTCCTGGGAGCTGCTGCCGGAGCGGGCACTGCTCGGCGATCAGACCGCGATGACCACCCTCAACGACTCCCTGATCACTCCGCTGACCAAAGGCGGCGACACTTTGACCGTCACGCTGGACGCCTACCTCGACTCCGGAGGGTCGGTGGAGTCCTGTGCCCGTGAACTCTTCGTTCATCCAAATACTGTCAGATATCGACTAAAGCGGATTTCGGACATAACTGGCCGCGATCCGATGAACCCGCGAGATGCGTACGTACTTAGGGTTGCCACAACTGTCGGCAGATTGGCACGAGTTCGACACGACATGCGCACAGTTTTCTCTTCAGTCACACGAGCAACAGGACACTAGGGGCCTAGGTGACAATTGTGCATCACTTCACATTCGGCTAACGCATATCGATGTGGTGACGATGCAGGCACGCTGATGTGGTCATTTGTGGGAACCCCACAAAGGCCTTGCTCAAGGTTCATCGCGTCCAACACCCTCACCACAGGCCGATAGGGTGTTCTCTTGTCAGGTGCTCTCCTTGCTTGCGCCCGGACAGGGTTCCCAGACCGTCGGTATGCTCACCCCTTGGCTAGAGCTGCCCGGCGCCCGCGACCAGGTTTCGACCTGGTCGAAGATGACGAAACTCGACATCGCACGACTCGGCACCACCGCGACGGCTGACGAGATCACCGATACCGCCGTCACCCAGCCGCTGGTCGTGGTGTCCGCACTGCTCGCATTCGACGAACTCTCCAAACGCTCTCCCCTGCCGGTCGACGCTCTCGTCGCCGGCCACTCTGTGGGCGAGTTGGCCGCAGCCGCCATCGCCGGCGTACTGACTGCCGATGAGGCCGTGGCCCTGGCCGCTGTTCGCGGCGCCGCCATGGCTAAGGCATGTGCACTCGAACCCACCACCATGGCTGCGGTGCTCGGTGGCGACGAAGCTGCCGTCCTGGCCCGTCTCGAAGAACTCGACCTGGTTCCGGCCAACCGCAACGCGGCGGGACAGATCGTCGCTGCGGGCGCAGTCGCGGCCATCGACGAGTTGATCGCGAACCCGCCGGAAAAGGCGCGCATCCGTAAGCTCGCGGTCGCCGGCGCCTTCCACACCAAATACATGGAGTCTGCGCAGGAAGCGGTGGCCCAAGCTGCCGCGGACATCGTCCCGCAAGACCCGAACAGGACGTTGCTCTCCAATTCCGACGGCCAGCCCGTCACCTCCGGGCGCGATGCGCTCGACAAACTGGTCGCCCAGGTCACCAGCCCGGTGCGGTGGGACCTGTGCTCAGCCACGATGCGCGACAAAGCCACCACCGCGCTCGTCGAGTTGCCGCCCGCCGGCACACTCACCGGAATCGCCAAGCGCGAACTCAAGGGAACTCCCACCCGGGCCCTCAAGACCCCCGACGACCTCGAGGGACTCACCGATCTTGGATAGCGGTGGCGACGCACCTCGCGTCTCCATCCCCGGAAAGTGACAGGCCGAGCACGCAGGTCGTCACAGTCCAACGCGGCGTTCGCACGCCGTCCGGAAGACACCCCGCAATACGAAGAAGAAGGGAGCCACATAGTGGCCGCCGCACAGGAAGAAATCATTGCCGGACTCGCTGAGATCATCGAGGAGGTCACCGGCATTGAGCCCTCTGAGGTGACTGTGGAGAAGTCGTTCGTCGACGACCTTGACATCGACTCGCTGTCGATGGTCGAGATCGCAGTGCAGACCGAAGACAAGTACGGCGTGAAGATCCCGGACGAGGATCTGGCCGGACTGCGCACCGTCGGTGACGCCGTGTCGTACATCCAGAAGCTCGAGGCTGAGAACTCCGACGCCGCTGACGCGATCCGCGCCAAGATCGAGGCCGACAAGACCACCGGTGAGTGATTATCAGTGACTAACTCTCTTCGCGATTACTCCACCCTCGGCGGGAATTTCCCGAACGTCGTCGTGACATCGATGGTTGCCACCACTTCCGTCGGCGAAGACCTCGATTCCACGTGGAAGGGTCTTCTCGCCGGAGAGAGTGGCATCAAAACGCTCACCGACGACTGGGTCGAGGAGTACGACCTCCCGGTCCGGTTCGGTGGGCGGCTTGTCAAAGATCCGACCGACGAGGTCTCGCGGGTCCAGGCCCGCCGCATGGCCTACGTCGAGCGGATCGCCTACGTGATGGGCAAGCGCCTCTGGGTACATGCCGGCGAGCCCGACGTCGAGAAAGATCGTCTCGGGGTTGTCATCGGCACCGGACTCGGTGGCGGCGACGCTCTCATCGAGGCCGACAGGGTCATGAAGACCACGGGCAACTACCGCAAGGTGTCCCCGCTGGCAGTACCCATGTCGATGCCCAACGGTCCCGCCGCGGTCGTCGGCCTCGAGATCGGGGCCAAGGCCGGCGTCATCACGCCGATCTCCGCCTGCTCCTCGGGATCTGAGGCAATCGCCCACGCGTGGCGTCAGATCGTCATGGGTGACGCCGACATCGTCGTCACCGGTGGCGTCGAGGGTCACATCGACTCGGTGCCCATCGCGAGCTTCGCGATGATGCGTGCGATGAGCACCCGCAACGAGGACCCGGCCGCAGCCTCGCGCCCGTTCGACAAGGACCGCGACGGCTTCGTCTTCGGCGAAGCCGCTGCACTCATGGTCATCGAGCGTGAGGACCACGCTCGTGCTCGTGGCGCGCACATCCACGCGCGCGTGCTCGGTGCGGGCATCACATCCGACGGCTACCACCTGGTCGCACCCGACCCGGAAGGAACCGGCGCCGCGCGGGCAATGAAACGCGCGATGTCGACAGCGGGGCTGAGTGCATCGGACATCACCCACGTCAACGCCCACGCCACGTCCACCTCGGTGGGAGATACGGCTGAAGCGTTCGCGATCAACGCGGCCGTCGGCGATCATGCCGCGGTCTACGCACCGAAGTCTGCCCTCGGGCACTCCATCGGTGCGGTGGGGGCACTCGAATCGGTTCTGACCATCAAGGCCATCGAAGAGGGAGTCATCCCTCCGACCTTGAACCTCGACAATCAGGATCCGGAAATCAACCTCGACGTGGTTCACGGTGAACCCCGTTACGGCCAGATCGAATACGCCATAAACAACTCGTTCGGATTCGGTGGGCACAATGTCGCGCTCGCCTTTGGGCGCTACTGACCCGTTGCCCCCTGTTCCTTCACGACAGGGCGCTTGAAGATCTACCTGTAAGGAGATTCCATGACCACCATGGCCCCGATCACCAAGCACGAAGAGTCGGTCGATCCGCGAGATCCATTGCTGCGCTTGACCAATTTCTTCGACGAAGCGTCGATGTCGTTGCTGCACCCCCGCGACAAGTCGGGAGTGCAGGCTGCAGTCGGGCGAGTCAACGGTGTTCGCACTGTCGCCTACTGCACCGACGGCACCGTGATGGGTGGGGCCATGGGGGTGGTGGGATGTAAGCACATCGTCAACGCCATCGACACCGCCATCGCCGAGCAGGCACCGGTCATCGGTATCTGGCATTCCGGCGGAGCGCGGTTGGCCGAAGGCGTCGAGGCACTGCACGCCGTCGGCGAGGTGTTCGAGGCGATGGTCCGCGCGTCGGGTTACGTCCCGCAGATCTCCGTGGTCGTCGGCTTCGCAGCCGGCGGCGCCGCATACGGCCCAGCCCTCACCGACATCGTGATCATGGCCCCGGCCGGACGCGTGTTCGTCACCGGCCCCGACGTGGTCAAGAGCGTCACGGGCGAGGTCGTGGACATGGAGTCGCTCGGCGGCCCACTCACCCACGGCAAGAAGTCGGGCGTCTCGCACATCACCGCAGACTCCGAGCCCGACGCCTACTGGCGAGCACGCCGGCTCATCGCCACCTTCAGCCAGCAAGGACACTTCAGCCGTCAGAAGGCCGAAGCCGGCGACACCGACCTGCGGGCCCTGCTGCCCGAGTCGAACCGTCGCGCGTACGACGTCCACCCGATCGTGCGGGCCCTGCTCGACACCGACATCGCGGCCGACGGCGAAACCGAGATCTCGAGTTTCGAAGAGCTGCAAGCAAAATGGGCTCCGAACATCACCATCGGGTTCGGCCGACTGTCCGGCCGAAGCGTCGGCGTCATCGCCAACAACCCCCTGCGCATGGGCGGCTGCCTCAACTCCGAAAGCGCCGAGAAGGCCGCACGTTTTGTGCGTCTCTGCGACGCATTCGGCATCCCCCTGATCGTGATGACCGACGTCCCGGGCTACCTCCCCGGAGTCGGCCAGGAATGGGACGGCGTCGTCCGACGTGGAGCCAAACTGCTCCACGCATTCGCCGAATGCTCGGTTCCACGCGTCACCCTGGTCACCCGCAAGATCTACGGCGGCGCCTACATCGCGATGAACTCGCGTGCCCTCGGTGCCACCGCCGTGTTCGCATGGCCGGGATCCGAGGTCGCCGTCATGGGCGCCAAGGCCGCGGTCGGCATCTTGCACAAGAAAGCTCTGGCAGCAGCGCCCGACGACGAGCGCGAGGCACTGCACGAACGCCTCGCCGTCGAGCACGAAGCCATTGCCGGGGGCGTGGGTCGCGCACAGTCGATCGGCGTGGTCGACGAGATCATCGATCCCGCCAAAACCCGCAGCATAATCGCCGAAGCCCTGGCATCGGCGCCGGCGCGACGCGGACGCCATAAGAACATACCCCTATAACTGTTCGCTTTGGTGTGGGCCTTGTTGCGTGCTCTTCGCTCGTCACGTGGCCGCTTCGCGACCGCGTTCCTCACTGCATCGCACGCGGCCCACACCTTCGCTCACGTAGGGCCGCGTTCCTCGCTGCATCACGCGCGGCCTACGCCTGCGCTCACGTGAGGGGCGGCATCAAGAGCACCAACGACACCGGCCCGGACTTTTCAGTCCGGGCCGGTTTTCGTTGTCTTGTCTACGCGTTCAGCCCACGCGCTGATGCAGCCAGGTGACCTCTGCGCCATCGCCGCCCATGCGGAATGACTCGAGGGCCTCGTCCCACGCGGTGCCGAGCGCGGCATCGAGCGCGCCGGCCAATTCCATTCCGTCGGTGTGCGATTCGATGAGTGCGCGCAATTGCATCTCGCCCACGATCACGTCGCCGTTGGCGCTCATCGAACCGCGCCACAATCCGAGACCGGGTACATGGCTGAAGCGTTCACCGTCCACACCTTCGCTGGCGTTCTCGGTGACCTCGAACCGCAGGACAGTCCATTCACGGAGAGCATTGGCCAGTCGGGCACCCGTACCCACGGGCCCCACCCAGTCGACCGTGGCACGCTGCAACCCCGGCCCTGCGTCCTGCGCCGACCATTTCAGGTTGGCGCGGGCGTCTAGGGTCGACGAAAGAGCCCACTCGACATGTGGGCACAACGCGACGGGTGCGGAGTGTATGTACACAACACCCGATGTCACGTCCGCAAACTGATTCAGATTGCGCACTTTCCACCTCCGGTTTCGACGAGAACGTCTTCCCCAACGTCTGTCGCACCAGGAGCAGATATCACACCTTTGGTGTTTATTGTGCCTTAAGTGACCCGTGTTGCGCTAGTGCGCGGTGATTTCAATGTGTCAGCGACTCGACAACTGAATCGTTGAACTCGCTCCACAACGGCTTCGCCCACGGCCCAAAAGCGCGGTCGGTCAACACAACGCACGCAGCCGACAACGCCGGATCGACCCATAAGAACGTGCCCGACTGACCGAAGTGCCCGAAAGTCCCCGGGCTGTTAGCCGCGCCGGTCCAGTGCGGATCCTTGTTCGAGCGCAATTCGAACCCCAGACCCCAATCGCACGGACGGTGCTTTCCGTACCCCGGCACGAATCCGTCGAGCCCGGGAAACTGAACCGACGTCGCATCAGCGAACAACGAGGGCGACACCAATTTCGGGTTGAGCAGCTCGACCGCAAAAGCCGTAAGGTCCCCGACCGACGAGTGCGCCATGTGCCCCGCCGACCCCTGCAATGATGTGGACCCCATGCCGAGTGGCTCGCACACGCCCTGCTGCAGGTAGTCCGCGAACTCGATGCCCGTCTCCGCCCCGATCAGATCGGCGAGCACCTCGAATCCTGCACTGGAGTAAATCCGCTGCTCCCCCACACCCGCCGTCGGGGCACGGCCCTCGAACGGCAGGCCCGATGCGTGCGCCAACAGATGGCGAACGGTGGAGCCCTCCGGCCCGGCCGGCTGATCGAGCTCGATCGCCCCCTCTTCGACCGCAACCAGTGCTGCATGTGCTGTGAGCAGCTTGGTGACCGACGCGAGCAGGAACACCCGCTGCTGGTCGCCATGACTTTCGACGACCTCTCCGCCGGCAACCACCGCGGCCGCCACCGTGTCGACCGGCCATTCCTCGAGTTGTCTGAGCATGGGTTCATGCCATCACGACCGAGGCGACACGAGCAACACGCCGCAGCTACACACCTTGAAAATCGTTGCCGCGCAGCGGTTGGGTTACTCCTGTGTAGGCGCCCGACCGATCCCAAGAGACAAAAAAGGGGCCGGCGAGTGTGCGCTCGCCGGCCCCGGTGAGAGGGTTTCGGGTTGATCAGACCGCGTGGTCTTCTTCGGTGAAGCGGATGACTCCACGAATGTTCTTGCCGTCCAGCATGTCCTGGTAGCCCTCGTTGATCTGGTCGAGGCGGTACTGGCGGGTGACCATGTCGTCGAGGTTCAGCTTGCCCATCTTGTACAGCGACAGCAGCTGCGGGATGTCGAGCTTGGGGCTGGCGCCACCGAAGATCGTTCCCTGCAGGTTCTTCTGGAGCAGGGTCAGCATTGCGAGGTTGAGGGTGACGTCGGACTCCATCATGTTGCCCATACCGGTGAGCACGCAGGTGCCGGCCTTGGCCGTGATGCCCATCCAGAGATCGACATCCTTGCCGTGCACCTCACCGACGGTGACGATCACCTTCTTTGCCATCTGCCCGGCGGTCACCTCGGCGATGGTCATGGCTGCTTCTTCGACGCTGGCGAATGCGTGCGTGGCCCCGAACTTCATGGCCTGCTCGCGCTTCCACTCCACCGGGTCGATCGCGAAGACGTAGCGCGCGCCCGAGAGCACAGCTCCCTGGAGAGCGGAGATACCGACACCACCGATGCCGACGATCGCGACATCTTCACCCGCCTGCACGTTCGCACTGTGGGTGGCCGAGCCGTAACCGGTGGGAACACCGCAACCCACCAGGCAGGCGACCTCGAACGGGATCTCTGGATCGATCTTCACCACCGAGGTCTCGTGGACCACCATGTAGGGCGCGAACGTACCGAGCAGGGTCATCGGGTAGACGTTCTCGCCGTCTGCGGTCTGCACGCGGAAGGTGTGGTCGGACACCGCTTCTCCCTGCAGGAGCATGGCCCCCATGTCGCAGAGGTTGCTCAGCCCGGAACGGCACGACGGACATTTGCCGCAGGAGGGAATGAACGAGAGGACCACATGGTCGCCGACCTGGAAGTCGGTGACGCCTTCGCCGATCTCGTCCACGACTCCGGCGCCCTCATGGCCGCCGAGCACCGGGAACCCAGCCATCGGGATGCCGCCTGTCACCAGGTGGTGATCGGAGTGGCACATCCCGGCGGCTTCCATCCGGATCTTGACCTCGCCCTTGCGGGGGTCACCGATCTCGATCTCTTCGATCGCCCACTTCTCGTTGAAGTTCCGGAGCAAAGCGCCTTTGGTCTTCATTCAAACCCTCCACTCGCGGCGCCCGACGCGGCACCGCTCTTCTGCATTGAAGGTGACCACGTCACCACGGTTCGACCACTGCAGTGACGACGGTCACTGGTCTTCGAGAAGTGTAACGTGTTTCAGTTTTGAGGGCCAGAACGAGTCTTGACCTGTGTCAGAAGACTTTCCGAAAATCGGGCAAACGGCGAGAAATTACGAGGACCCCCGACCGTCTCGCAAAGACCCCCGACCGTCTCGCAAAGAGTCGATCGGGGGTCCCGCGGTGTTCTCTGGGTGTCAGTGTTTGAGACCGGCGTCCTTGCCGCCGTACTCCTTGCGCAGCGACGGCTTGACGACCTTGCCCGACGCGTTGCGTGGCAATTCGTCGATGACGATCATTTCCTTGGGCTGCTTGAAGCGCGCGAGATGTTCGTTCAAGAACTCAATCAATTCGTCGAAGGTCAGCTCTTCGCCGGGCTTGAGCACCACGATCGCGACAGGTACCTCACCCCAGCGGTCATCGGCCTTGCCGACCACCGCTGCCTCGAGGATCTTCGGATGGGCGAACAGTGCATTCTCCACCTCGGCGCAGTAGATGTTCTCGCCGCCGGAGATGATCATGTCCTTCTTGCGGTCCACGACGTAGATGAAACCCTCGTCGTCCATGCGGACCAGGTCACCGGAATGGAACCAGCCGCCGGCGAATGCGTCGGCGGTGCCCTGCGGGTTCTGCCAGTAGCCCTCCATCATCGTGGGACCGCGGTAGACGATCTCGCCCACCTCGCCCGGAGCCACATCGTTCATCTCGGCGTCCACCACACGGGCCTGAACCGCGGGGATCACCTGGCCCACCGAACCCAGCTTCCGGAGCGCGTCCTTGCCCTCGAGCACACAGGTGATCGGCGACATCTCGGTCTGACCGAACACCGCGACGTTGATCGCTTCCGGGAAGGTGTCGGCCATGGCCTGCAAGACCGTGTCCGATGCGGGAGCCGCACCCCAGGAGATCACGCGCAACTTGAGGTTGCGGGGCTTGGCCTGCTGCACCGCGCACACCACCTGCCACTGAGCCGGGACCAGGAAGATCGAGGTGATCCCTTCCTTCTCCAGCACGTCGAGCAGCGATTCCGGGTCGAAGGCCCCGAGGGGATGGATCACGGTGCGGATGCCCATGTAGAACAGCGGAGCCATCGCACCCATCGCGGCGATGTGGAACATCGGAGCCACACAGGAGCCCACGTCATCGTTGCGGATGTGCAGAGCCGAGATGCAGGTGACCGCCTGCGCCTGCATGTTCGCGTGAGAAAGCATGGCGCCCTTAGGGTTACCTGTGGTTCCCGAGGTGTACATGATCATCGCGATCGAGTTCTCCGGCACGTCGATCGCCGGCAGATCGGAGGGGTCCTCTGCAACAAGGTGCTCGTAGTCGAGCGCGTCGGCGACGTCGGACGGGCCGACGATGATCAGGTTCTCGATGCCATCGGTGCCCTTGCGGACCGCATCAGCCAACGGCGCCAGCAGCGACTCGGTGATGACAACCTTCGCACCGCTGTCGGCCACGAGGAATCCGACCTCGGGAGGCGTCATCCGGATGTTGACCGGCACCGCGATCGCGCCGATGAGGTTGGCGCCGAAGATCGCCTCGACGTACTCACTGCGGTTCAGCATCAGGATCAGCACCCGGTCGCCGAAACGCACACCCCGTCGGTACAGGGCCGCAGCGAACGCGACCGAGCGGTCGTCGAGTTCTTTCCACGTGGTGTCCTGACCCTGGAAACGCAACGCCACGTCGTTCGGCTTCATCGTCGCGTGCCGCCGCACGTGGGTGTTCCAGTTGTTCCGGCGCGACCGGAAAGGCTCTTCTACCAAGTGGTCTGATTGGGCCAACGTGGTGCTCGTCATGTTCTGCTTCCTGTCGTGGGACCGCCCGTCCGCGTCGAACGGGCCATGTTGTCAATTACTGGTCGGACGCCGATACGGGCGTGCGCGCTTTGCCTCGGGAGGCGAATGCTTCGATGAGCGCCGCGAACTCGGGCGACTGCAGCAATTCGATCTGACCCTCGCGTTCGAGGTCGAGGGCAAGGTCGAACCCCGCCAGCGTCTGAGCGTCGACTGCCTGTTTGGTCAGCTCCAATGCCCGTGGCGATGCGGCCAGCAGTTTGTCGATGACCTTGTCGACCTTGGCCTGCAGCGCATCCGGTTCCACCACCGCCGTCACCAGACCGTCTGCCCAGGCCTGCGCGGCCGGCAGCTTCTCTCCGAGGAGCGCCATCGCGTTCGCCCGGGCCCGGCCGACCGCGGCAGCGACAGTGGCGGTGGCGGCACCGTCCGGCATCAGCCCGATGTTCACAAAGGCGAGCAGGAAGTAGGCGTCAGACGCGGCGTAGACGAGGTCCGAGGCAAACGCGATCGAGGCCCCGATACCGACAGCCGCCCCACCGACCACGGCGACCACGGGAACCTTGATCGCGCGAATGGCGCGGACCACATCTGAACCGGTGTCGATGGTCTGTTCGGCACGGGCCCTGGCTTCTTCCGGCGACTGCGGCGGCTCGGCTGTCGCCATCGCCACGATGTCTGCCCCGGTGCAGAAGTCGCGACCCGGTGCGCCCAGTACAACCACACGCACGGAGTCGTCCCTTGCCCACGCGGTCATCACCTCGATGAACGCCACACTGGTCTCGGAGGCCATGGAGTTCTTTCGCTCAGGCCTGTTGATCACCAGCCGAGCCACTCCACGTTCGTCGATCGACGTTGTCAGGCCGTCTTGCCCTTGCATAGATGCCACCCTCGGCTCAGATCTGGCAGCTGCGACACAGATCACGTGAATCCACATTAACTTCTCAGATCGTGGTCGGGGGCGTCAAGTGACGTCGCACGTCGCCTGTGGCGACGCACAACACAGGCGGACCACCCCTGCGCCCACGCGGTACCTGCAGCTAGCATGATCGGATGGCATCTGCCAACGGCCGGTTGAAGACGGCCCAGACAACCACCGGCGACACGCCGAAACCTCGGCAACGACCGAAGGATCGACGCGATCAGATCATTCGCGTCGCTGCCGAGTCGTTCAGCCAACAAGGATATTTCGCGACGGGCGTGGACCAGATCGCCGGCGAGGTCGGGATCAGTGGACCCGCCCTGTATCGCCACTTCCCCAACAAGTACGCGCTCTTCTCAGAGACGGTGCGCACGCTCGGCTCCGACCTGGAACGTGCCGTCGAAGTTGTCCCCGAGTTAACGGAAGACCCCGAACAGGAACTGCGCCTGTTGATCACCGAATTGACCAGGACCACGATCGACAACCGGTCGCGGGGGGCGCTGTACCGGTGGGAGGCGCGATACCTGACTCAGCCTGATCGGCAGGCACTGGGCGAGATGGTCGGCCGCATGCACACCCGCTTCGCAACGCCCCTCGGCAGGATGAGACCAGAACTCACCGAGACCAATCCGACCGTCGCCGGCCGACTCAACACCGATGCCAAATACCTCAGCGGATCGGTGCTGAGCGTGATCGGCTCGATCACCACGCACCGGGCGTCCCTGCCGCGCAAGCGCATCGAAGCGATCATCATGTCCGCGGCGATGACGGTGGCGTGCACCGAACTCCCGCCCGTGGAGGCCCCTGTCGGGGACGCCGCCGCCGGCCCGGTCGGAATGGCGATGGCGTCCAAACGCGAAGCCCTTCTGACCGAGGCCATTCGGCTGATGCGTGGGCGCGGTTTCCACGACGTCACGATGGAAGAGATCGGCGCAGCCGTCGGCATGAATCAGTCCGGCGTGTATCGGCACTTCGACACCAAGGTCGCGATGCTGACCGCCGCTTTCCAACGTGCCAGTGAGCGTCTCACGGCCGGGATCAGCGACGCCCTCGCGGAATCGGCTACCCCGCGAGAAGCCCTCGACAACCTGGTGTCGCGGTATGTCGAAATGTCTTTTGTCAACAGTGACCTGCTGAACCTGTACCTCTCCGAAATTGGTAGCGTGCCCGACCCGCTACGCGCCGAGCTACGCGACCAGCAACGCCGCAATGTCGAGGAATGGGCGCAACTGGTCGTCCAGATCAGGCCGGATCTGAACCCCGTGGAGGCACGGTATCTCGTGCACGCCGCCACCAACACCGTTCTGGACCTTGGGAACTGGGAACGCTACGACGCACGCCCCTCCACCCGCAGACGCATCGAAGCGGTCATGTCGGCGATCCTTCTCGGCAACGGGCAAAACATCACCTGACCTGCTTCAGATCACCTTGAAGTCGGCCAGCTTCCAGCCGTCCGGCATCCACTGGAGTGTCACCTCGACGCGCGACTGGTAGGGCACGCCGTCCGGGAACTGCTCCGCGGTCCCAGGCGCCATCACGGTCTGGTCGATGGCCAGAAGGACAACTGCCTCGGTGGACGACGCCGAGACCACACCGGCAGAGACCACCTCGGCCTTGGCGACCGCCTGGGCGTTCGCCGTCCCTTCGCGGGCCTGCCGCGACCCTTCGATGAAGTCTCGGGCGAATGCCGGTGTGGAGATCTCGGTGATGCGCTCGTCGAGCGCGGCAAAGTTGGCCGAGTCATAGGTCAGGAGTGTGGTTGCGTACTCGCCGGCGAGCTGGACTGCGCCCGGGCGCAACTGGTTGACCTGGTCTGCCGAGTCGGCGCGGCTGTCCGCATCTCGGTAGAGGTAGACGAAGACACCCGCGACGGCCAGTGCGACAACTAGCAGTACCGACAGCACCCGAACGGTCCAACGGCCATCACCGGATCGCTCGAGTTCAGCATCGGCGGACTCTGATTCGGCGGCCGTGGCCGGTGCGGCGGCGGCCGACCGCCGCCACCACCGGCCCGACCGTCTGCGCGCACGAGCCTCCTCCTTGGCACGGCGCGCTTGGGCAGCGGCCCGCATCTTGTCGCGGTTCCGGCGGTTGGCCTCGAGGAACTCCGCAGAATCGAACGGAGAAGGATCGTTCCCGGCCGCGGCGTCTCGGCGGGGGTTCGACGAAGTCGTGTCCGTCTCGGGAATGTCAGGAGCATCGGGCGGCGTCGAATCGGCACCACGATCGCCGGTTCCCCCCAGCTTGGCTTTCGGGCTCATGCCGACAATGTAGGCCCTGTGGCCCCTGACACAGCAACAGGCCATCAAATATATTTGATGTGATACCTTCGCGACAGCAGGCCACGAACTGATCTAGGAGCCGTTTTCATGTCGATTCTCACCCCCGAGCAGACCGACTTCGCCAAGTCGGTCGCCGATTTCTGTCAACGCGAAGCGGGGACCCGCGAGCAGCGCGACGCCCTCACCGCCGCCGGTGCCGAACTGCACTCGGTGGAGCTGTACAAGAAGATGGCCGACCTCGGCTGGGCAGGCATCCTCGTTCCCGAGGAGTTCGGCGGAGCCGGCGCCGGCAATGTCGAGATGTGCATCCTCCTCGAAGAGGCCATGCGCGGCAACGCCCCCATCGGCGGCATCGGCCCCACCTTGATCGCCGCGGGCGCTTACCAGAAGTTCGCCGACGAGCAGCTCAAGAAGGAAGTTCTCGCCGATGTTGTTGCGGGTGAATCACTTTCCATCTCGATGTCGGAGCCCGAGGCCGGTTCCGATGTTGCCGCACTGACCTGCCGTGCCGAGAAGGTCGACGGCGGCTGGGTCATCAACGGTCAGAAGACCTGGTGCTCCAACGCGCACTTCGCCAAGAGCATCCTCCTCGTGGCTCGAACCGATCGCACCGGCAAGAAGCACGAGGGACTGACCTTCTTCCACATCCCTGCCGGCACCGAGGGACTGGAGATCAAGGGCATCGACACGCTCGGCGGCCGAGAGGTCAACGACCTCTACTTCACCAACGTCCGTGTTCCCGACAGCGCTGTGGTCGGCGAGGTCGGAGGCGGCTGGATGCAGCTCATGAGTGGCCTCAACACCGAACGCCTGATCCTGGCTGCCATGCAGCTCGGTGTTGCAGAACGGTCCTTCGCCAACACCCTCGAGTTCGTCACCGAGCGCAAGCAGTTCGGCCGCCCGGTCGGCACATTCCAGTCGCTGCGTCATCGGCTGGCCGACCACGCCACCGAGATCGAGTGCACCAAACTGCTGGTCTACAGCGTGGCCCAGAAATCCGACGCCAATCCCAAGAAGATGCTGCCGCGTGAGGCATCGATGGCCAAACTCAAGGCCACCGAGGTGTCGAAGGCGATGACCATCGACGGCATGCAGATGATGGGTGGTTACGGCTACGCGACGGAGTTCGATGCAGAGCGTCTGATGCGGGGTGCGATCATATCGACCGTGTATGGCGGAACCAACGAGATCCAGCGCGACATCATCGGCAAGACGTACGGACTCTGACGTCTTGACGACACCACCGCGAGCGACGATGCGCCGGCGACCTGGCCTCTCCGAGGAGGTCGCCGGCCATCTGCGTCACCTGATCATGTCCGGGACGATTCGGCCCGGCGAGTTCATCAGGATGGACGAGACCGCGGTGGAACTGGAGGTCAGCGTCACCCCCGTGCGAGAAGCCCTGCTGACGTTGCGGGGCGAAGGCATGGTCAACCTGGTTCCGCATCGGGGGTACGTGGTCGCCGACCTCACCCGCCAGGACGTGGCCGACATCTTCTGGCTACAGAGTGTGCTGGCCGTGGAACTGGCGGTGCGGACTGCTTCGACCATCACCTCTGCCGAGCTCGACCGCCTCGCCGAATTGAACGAGGCCCTGCAGGACGCGCTGGCCGCCGGCCGAGTGTCCGAGATCGTGTCGGCCGAGTTCGAGTTCCATCGGGTGCACAACCGAATCGCCAACGGCGACAAGTTGGCGTGGTTCCTGCTCAATGCCACCCGGTACACCCCGCAGGAGCTCTACGCGAACGACCCACAGTGGGGGCAGGTCGCCTACGACAGTCACCTCAAGCTCATCGACGCGTACCGGCGTGGCGACCGCGACGAGGTCGTCGAACAAACTCGCCGGCAGTTCACCGACGGTGCCGAGCGGCTGATGCGCCACCTCGAGAGCATCGGGTTGTGGTCTGACGACGCGGACAATGCGGCTGCCCCGGGCTGAACCGCCCGACAGGATCGTGGAGTTCGCCGGGTGATCTACCCGCTCGGGTGTCGAAGGTGCACCGATGTCTCTATCGTCGGTGTCTATGTCTGACATCTCGGTGCGAGTTCTCGGCGCACTCACCGTCATTCGCGACGGTGAACCGGTCACCCTCGGTGGTCCCCTCCCCCGCGCCTTGCTGGCGAGATTGATCATGTCGAACGGCCACATGGTCCCCGACTCCACCCTGATCCAGGATCTCTGGCGCGACAACCCGCCTCGTTCGGCCCAGCTGACGCTCCAGACATACGTGGCAGCTCTGCGCAAAGCCCTCGAACCCGAGCGCGGACGCGCGGCACCGGAAATCCTGGTCCGCCGAGGCACCGGGTATGCGCTGGTGGTCGACCCCGGCCAGGTCGACGCCGCCCGATTCGAGACGCTCGCCACCGCGGGCCGTGAACAATTGGCCGCCGGGGACAGCGAATCCGCCCGGCGCACCATCTCTGAAGCACTCGAACTGTGGTGGGGCCCGGCGTATGCGGATGCGGCGAATTGGGAGTTCGCCGCCATCGAGACGGTGCGGCTCGAACGTCTGCGGGCAGATGCCACCGAAGACCTCCTTGCCGCGCGATCTGATTGCGGCGAGTTCACCGCCGTCACAGCGCAGCTCGAGTCGGTCATCGCGACCGATCCCCTACGCGAACGTGCCTGGGAGTTGCTCGCCCTGGCCCATTATCGAGCCGGCAACCAGGGCGACGCCCTCCAGACACTGCGCGAGGCACGCAGCCGGATCGCTGACGAGCTGGGTGCCGATCCCCGGCACAGCCTCCTCGAACTGCAGGACGCGATCCTGCGGCAGGACCCGACGCTGATGCCACGTGAACGACATTCGGCAACCGTCACCGCGCCCGGGCCAGTCGGTAATCCGGAACGTCCGACCGGCAACATCCCGTTGGCGCTGACCTCCCTGGTCGGCAGGGAAGAACAGATCGAACAGATCAGCGACCTCTTGAACTCACAGCGAATGGTCACCCTCACCGGTCCGGGCGGGATGGGTAAGACCCGCGCTGCCCTCGAGGTGGCCCGTGAACGCAAAGATGCCGATGGGCCCTGGCTGATCGAGCTCGCCGGGGTCACCCGTCCCGGTGACACGCTGGACACCGTCATCGCGACACTCGGGCTGACCATCTCCGGCGGAATCGGCGTACTGACTTCACTCCTGCACGACCGCAATTTCCTTCTCGTTCTTGACAATTGCGAGCATCTGCTCGACGAGGTCGCCGCACTCGCCACCACGGTGCTACAGACGTGTCCGAAGATCCAGATCCTGGCCACGAGTCGAGAAGCAATCGGCGTCGCCGGGGAGACCGTCTACGAGATGCCGCCGCTGGACGATTCGGCGGACCTCTTTCTCGAGCGGGCGGGCTCGGCCGCGGCCGATGCCGAGCATGCTGATATCGAACACCTCTGTGCCGCACTCGATCACATGCCTCTGGCCATCGAACTCGCCGCCGGCCAGTCCTCCACCCTCTCCGTTCGCCAGATCATCGACATGCTCGACGACCGTTTCGATGTGCTGCGCGGCGGACCCCGTACCAACAAGCGGCACGCCACCATGCAGGCAGCCATCGACGGCTCGTACTTCTCCCTCACCGACAGTCAGCAGCAACTGTTCTGCGATCTGGCGGTGTTCAGTGGCGGATTCGATCTGGACGCGGCGAGACAGGTCACCCGGCACCGACATCTCCTCACCGACCTCAACGCCCTGATCGACAAGTCGATGCTCAAAGCCGTCGGCGGAGATCCGCGGCGTTATCTCATGCTCGAGACCCTGCGCAGTTACGCTCTCGTGCAACAAGATCCGGCTCGAGCGACGGAACTCGAAAAGGCCCACACCGCGTGGGTGGTGGCGGTGGCCACCGACGCCTACCTCGGACTGCGCGGCCCGCAATGCCTGGCGTGGACGCGCAGGCTCGGTGCCGACATGGACAATATCCGCGCCGCGCTCTCTCGGGAGAGCACCTCACCGGAGACGTACCTCGAAGTGGTCGGGAACGTGTACTGGTTCTGGTACCGCCGCGGGCACACGGACGAAGGTATGCGGATGCTCGCACCCGCCCTGACCGCCCCCACCGACATCCCGATCGCGACCAGGGTCCGAGCCATTGCCGGCCGGACCATCATGAGCTACCTGGCTGCCGATCTCCCGGCGTTGTTCGCGGCCCTCGGCACTCTCGGCGAGGTGTTTGCAACGTTCGATGTGGACTCTCCGGACGCAGGCGAACAGGTTGCCCGCGGCGACGCAGCGGTCACCCTCGCCTTTTTCGAATCCGGCTCGGGGCTGGTGGATGCCGGCCGGGAGCATGCCGCCATCGCGCTCGAGATCGCGCGGCGATACAACTACCCCTGGACTGCAGCCGAATCCTTGATGTCGCTGGGCACCGCAGATTTCCGTGCCGGCGATCACGCCGCCGCTGCAGCGCATTTAACCACCGCGCTGGAGACTGCCCGCGGTTGCGGTTACGACTGGTGCGCTGCCTCGATCCTCTGGATCCATGCCAAAAGCGATATCGCACAGGAGAACTGGAACGGCCCCGCCGAACGAAAACTCGGACACATGCTTGCGTACTGCGAGCGGGCCGATGACCTCACCTCGGCGATGGTGGGCCTCTTCACACTCGCCTACGTCCTGTTCCGCCGCTCTGAGCCGGCTGCGGCTGCGCAGCTGATCGGAGCCGTGGATGACCTGACCGAACTCACCGGGTTCTCACCCGAGCGGATGGATGTGGTGGAGCTCGCGGCATTCGGGGCCACCATGCGCGACGAGATAGACCCGGATGTGTTCGCGGCGGAATCCGCTGTCGGGCGCACCCTGGGTCTGGCCGGCGTCCGGGACCTCGTGTACCACTGGGTCGGCGTACCCGACGTCAGGTGACGCGGTCTTCCTGGCCATTCTCCGGCTCGAGTGGACAGGCCCCGCAGCCGGTTCCATACTGGTCAGCAATGGTCTCCACCAGGAGGTTCAGCATCCAGCACGCCCCTCGGCAACCCGTTCCGATCACCGGTCGACGCCTGCCGGGTTCGGCCGGCGAGCGATGACTGCGCAGCGGGTGGACGTCGCCATCGTCGGTGCAGGACTGATGGGCGCGTGTGCCGCGTGGCAATTGACCGGGCGCGGGCTCTCGGTCGCGTTGATCGAAGCATTTGATCTCGGGCATACCCATGGCAGTTCGCACGGGCGCTCCCGGATCTTCCGCCGCGCGTACCCCGATCCCCTGTACGTCGCGATGACCGGTTTGGCACTGGAGAAGTGGCAGGCGCTGCAACAGGAATCGGGCACGACTCTGATCACCGGTACCGGTGGCCTCGACCACGGGGTCGAGCGGATGCCCGCGACGCTGGCCGACCAAATGGCCCTGCACGGCGTCGACCACGAGTTGCTCTCCCCCACCGAGGCCGCCCAGCGTTGGCCGGGCATGCGGTTCGACACCGACGTGATGTTCCACCCATGTTCGGGCGTGATCGACGCGGAGAGCACCGTGTTCGCGGCCGCGTCGCTCGCGGCTGCCGCGGGCGCGCAGATCCTTCCCCGGACCCGAGTCGTCGACGCGAATCCGACACCGACGGGCGAGGTCACCTTACGTACGGCCGGCGGTGATCAGATCATCGCCGACGTGACGGTTCTCACCGCGGGCGCCTGGTTACCCGACTTCGCCGGCGCACTTCTCGAGTTCGGTCGGCCTGATGACAAGTTGTTGCCTCCCTTGACCATTCGTCAACAACAGGTGTTCCACTTCCCGATGCGGCCTGGCCACCCCACCCTTCCCACTTTTGTCCACATGGACGGCCGACAGATGTACGGTCTGGCCTCGGGCGAGGACGTTCCGGTGCCGGCGATGAAGGTGGCCCGATTCGACGACGGCGTCGCCACCACTGCCGACAGCCGGGACGGTCGCATCACCGATGAGCAAAGACAAGACGTCGTCGACTACGTCAGCGAATGGCTGCCGGCCCTGCATCCCGAACCGATCGCCGAGTCGAGTTGCCTGTTCACGATGACCAGCGATGAAGACTTCATCCTCGACCGCAGTGGCCCCTTGGTGGTCGCCTCCCCCTGTTCGGGACACGGGGCAAAGTTCGCGCCGCTGATCGGGAGCATGATCGCCGATCTGGTGACCGGCCAGGCACAGCCGGCACCTCGGTTCCGGATGGATCGAGGCGCCGGGATGACGCCCACCTGACCGGACGTCGGATGCGTCTGTGATCAGCGCGCCAGCGCACCCGCGAGTTCGTGTAGGTAGTTCGACACGGGTCCAAGAGTCAGCAATCCGCTTCCCGCTCCGGCGATCTCGCCCTCGGCCGGTAAAAGCGCCTGATGGGCACGAGTCATCATGCCGCGGTCATTCACAGCGATGGCGGCCCGCGCGGTGAGACACCACAGCGCCTCCTGCAGATGGTCCGGCGGCGGATCGGCGAGGCGTCGAAGGGCTTCTGTCGCTTCGTCTTTCCGGTGATGAGTGGCCAGGAGGAGCGGGCGCACCCAGGGTTCGTAGGGCCCCCAGTCCGTATCGCCTCCGTCTGAAGCCTGCGGCGGATGCGCCCGCTGAAGGCGCAACGACAGGAGAGCCAGAGCAAGCAGGCCGTGATGCAGTCCGGGCATACCCGCGTTCTCCGAACCGGAGGCTGCCGCACGGTACGCCACGGTGACGTCGTCGAACGGCGCGTCGGTCAACGCGAGCCGCAGCGCCCGGAACCACTGCGTGAAGACGGCCACCAGCGGTGATTCGTAGCCTTCGGCGAGCCGATCCGCCGCAGCGGCATGATGGTCGGCGCCCGTCAGATCGCCGATGGCACAGCAACTCTGCATCGCTATCAGGTGCCCCAACACCTCGTACGTGACCAAGTCGTGCCGTGATGAGAGGGTGATCAGTTCACTGGCGATGGCGGCGCGCCTACCGGCCAGCCCCGCGCGCGAGAACGACTGCATGAACGCTCCGTTGAGCGCGAATACAAAAAAGGCCCGGATCATCGACGCTACGCGCGATCTGTTCGGCTTCGCGGGCGGCGGCCGCGGCTCGCTGATCCGATGATCCCCTGGTCTCCAGGGCAATCGTCGCCAGCAATCTGGCGCGGATCGAGGCTACGGGCCCGGAGGGCAAGGTCGCCAGCGCCCGCTCGGCCGCAGCGACAACTGCTGCCGCGTTCTCCGGATCGTCTGACCGTGACCAGATCGCCGGGACGTCATATGCCCCGATCACCTTGGCCGTCAGACCAACATCACCCAGTTCCTCGGCAGCAGCAATCGTGGCGAGTCGTTGTTGCTGCGCCACCCGCATCCCTTCGCCTCCGGTGGTGGCGAGACTGCGCAGGAGGTCGACGGTGGAACGCAGCCGAGCTCGCGAGCCGGTCGCCACAGCCCGGTTGTATGCCGCGGCGGTCTGCGCCCACACTCCTTGCGCGCTCTGCCGGATCGGCGAGGTGGATCCCAGATTCGGCGACTGCCGCAAGATGTCGGTGTACAAGTCGGCGAGGGCGGGTCCCGGCTCGACGCCCAACTGATCGACCAACAGCCCACGAGCCCGCCGGAGAACGGTGAGCGCATCCCCTTGTCGGCCCGTCCGATACAACGCGAGGGCCAGCAACCGCCAGCCTTCCTCGCGCCAAGGATGTTCTGCGACATGGGAATCGAGATCGGGAATCGCCTCGGCGTCGAGACCCAGGTCGAGGCGAGCCATCGCCAGGAGTTCCACCGCGTGCAGGCGGACCTCGGTGAGGCGGGATCGTTCAGAGCGGCTCCAGTGTTCGTCGAGAAAGTCCGCGTATGCAGGGCCACGCCAGAGTGCCAGCCCGTCGAGCAGTGTGGTCAGCGCGTCCTGTGGGCTGAGGTTTCGTACCGACTCGACGGCCTGCCCGAATCGCCATGCGTCCACATCCGATGCGCGTGCACGCAGCGCATAGCCGGTTCCCTCGGTCACGAGCAGTCGGGCCGGCGACCGTGGTGCCCGTTCGGGTTCGATCGCTCGTCGCAAGGCGCTGACGAATGTCCTCATCGCGCCGACGGCGTCCGGCGGCGGGTCCTCCCAGAGGTCGTCGATGAGCGTTGCCAGAGGCACACTCCTGCCCCGAGCGATGAGCAACCGGGCGAGTACGGCTCGATGGCGGGGGCCTTTGAGGGCGATCGTGTTGCCTTCGCCATCGTGGGCTGTGACCGACCCCAAGACGCTGAACTCGATCGACACCTCACCATTGTCCCCGCCGAGTCGGCCCTGCCGTGGCGAGGGGCGTTGCGAGTGGGGCTTTGTGCTGACTGGATGCTCATCGGGACGCGGCACGGTGACGAGGTACATCCAACGTTCGCCAGAGAGGCCACCCATGAAGCCGTCCATTCCTGATTTCCGGTACCAGGAGATCCCCGTCGCCGACGGCGTCGCACTGAATGTCGCGACCGCAGGTACGGGTAGCCCGATCGTGCTGCTGCACGGATTCCCGCAGACCCACCTGATGTGGCGTCACGTTGCGGCGGATCTGGCCGCGGACCACACCGTGATCTGTCCCGATCTGAGGGGATACGGCGACAGCGACAAACCCTCCGACACCGATGCCTCCACGTATTCCAAACGAACCATGGCCGCGGACATCGTGGCGGCCGCCGCGGCGCTCGGTCATGAGCGGTTCGCGCTGATCGGGCACGACCGCGGCGCGCTGGTGGCGTTCCGGGCCGCCCTCGATCATCCGGGCGTCGTGTCCCATCTGGCGTCGCTCGATGTGCTTCCCACGCTCGACATGTGGGACGTCTTGCACGGAACCTCGGCGGCAGTGGGCTTTCACCTCTACCTGATGGCACAGCCGCCCGGCCTGGCCGAGACCATGATCGCGGCGAGCGCCGACGCCTTTTTCGGCTACTTCCTCGACATCTGGACGCGGGATCCACAAGCCATTCCCGGCGACGTGCGTAATGAATATCTCGCCGCGAGTGCGAAGGCGGTGCCCTCGATCGTTGCCGACTATCGCGCTTCGGCCGGCATCGATGTTCAGCACGATCTCGAGGATCTGAACTCATCCAGGCGGTTGTCGATGCCGGTGACGGTCATTGCTCAGGACTGGGGCTCAGCTCTGGGATTCGATGCCGAGGCACTATGGCAGAAGTGGGCAATCGATGTGCAGCACCGCATCATCGAGAGCGGACATTTCATGGCGGAGGAATCACCGGACGAAATCTCCGCAGCGATTCGCGAACTGCTATTGCGATAGTTCGCCAAGAGATCCGCGCACACGGCTGACAGTTCGATACACCCTGCATTACCGCGTGCGCGGATGTACTTTCATTCAGTGACTTCTGCGAACAAATCGCCCTTGGGCTCGTCAGCACGCTCCACCCTCGCGTGGTTCTGCGTCCTCGCCGGCGTACTACTGACCGCTCTTGCGGTCTACGACCTCATCGACGGCGAACGCAACGTCAGCTTGTGGGTCGGGATCGTCTGCTGGCCGATCGTGGCGATCTCGGGCGCACTGCAGCTGGTTCGGATTCGTCGAGAAGGCTGAGTTCGCGGGCCTTCTCGCAGCCGATTCCACCGCCCGCGGGCTGCCGCTTGGTCCATGATGATGCGATGGACGACAATTCGAACCGCGCACCCGATGAGCTGAACGACGACGAGCTCATCGCATTCATCCACGACCAGACAAAGCTTGTGCAAATGGAGTTCGATTCACTCCAAGCAGACGGTGATCGCGCATCGTACGACGACAGAATCGCTCAATTGGACAATGCAAACAAAATCGCCGAGCAGCGTGGACTCGAAGTTCCGCGGCGCGCCTGATCGGTCGGAGTTGGATTTCGGCGCTGAGTTGCGAAACGGATTCGCGAGCGACCCATCCAGACCCATAGATGAGTCGAACCACTGGTGCTGGGAGATCCCCCGACCCTTCCGGCACGAATGCCCCTTGGCTCGCGCCAAGGGGCATTTCTATGTTCGCGGTGGTGGGGCGGGCGGGGCTCGAACCCGCGACCAATGGATTATGAGTCCACGGCTCTAACCAACTGAGCTACCGCCCCGAGGCTGCGTCATCGACGCTGCGAACGTGCTGATGCTACCGAGCCGCGCGCACCACGTCGTACTCGACCCGCCGCGAGCCGCACTCGCGCGACCCTTGGATACAAAAGAGCCCAGGCGGTCCGGCGAAAACCGGTCTACCTGGGCTTATCTGCTCCCCCAACTGGACTCGAACCAGTAACCGTCCGATTAACAGTCGGAAGCTCTGCCAATTGAGCTATGGGGGAATATCTGGCGCGAGCGCCGAACAATGACTTTAGCCTACAGGTGCGGTGACATGCCAAATCGCCTGCTCGCCGGGCGTCCGACCAGGCGAGTTCCGCGTGCGGAGACCACATCAGGCAGGATGGGGCGAGCAATCGCGAACACGGCGCCGTGTTCGCCCGTCACCTGCACTGGAGGCAAGACTTCCTATGGTTCGATTCCTCGCCGCTGTCAGCGTCGGTTACGTCCTCGGGGCGAAAGCCGGTCGCAAGCGCTACGAGCAGATCAATCGCGCCTATCGCACCGTCGCCGCGTCGCCCGCCACCAAGAAGGCTGTGGACGTGGGCAGGCAGAAGTTGTCGGAGAAGCTCAGCACCCAGCCCAAACTCACCGAGTTGCGCGAGATCGACGACACCACCACCGTGTTGGGCCCCGACGAGGTCCGCAACAACTGACCCCAACCGGTCAGCCGGCGTCCTGGGTGGGCGCCACGGCTTGCTCGAGCAGGCTGCGTCGATAGGCCTCCAAGGCCACCAGATCGCCGAACAGCGCGTTGTAGGCGTCGGGGTCGTCGCCGGGTGACATACGACGTAGCTTCGACTTGAGGTCGGCGATCTGGGCCCCGACCCACACTTCCTGCAGCCGGGCCAGCACGCTGCCGACGTACTTCGGGATCATGTACTCCGACACCGGCATCGACTCGACGGCGAGTTCGGTCACCAGCGACTCCAGCACAGCGCCTTCAAGGCACTGACTGACGCTGTCCACCCACTGCGCTCCCCCGTGCGACGTCCCCGTGCCCCCGGCAGTGGCAATCGCTTCGCGGATGACCTGGTACGCGGGCTCGGTGAAGCATTCGGGCGGCAGGGAATCGAACACCGTCCCGGCGATGGCGGGGTACTGCAATGCCGCCTTCAGCGCCTCACGTTGCGCCCACAACCGCGGATCAGACGGACGCGGCCGAACCACGGTCGGCGTCTTCGAGTCGGCCTTCGGCCGATCTGCGTCCTGCACTGCATCAACCCGGCGGTCTCGGTTCTTCGATGTGTCCGCAGCGCCGGACCGGGCCGCTTTGGCCTGCTTGCCCGCTTCTTCGCGTACCCGCCGCAACACCTGCGAGGTGTCGTCCCAGCCGACCCATCCGGCCAGCTGCCGCGCATACTCGTCCCGCAGCGCCACATCGCGGATCCGTGCGACAACGGGCACCGCCTCCCGCAACGCGTGTACCCGCCCCTCGGCCGTATCCAGGTCGTAGTTGCCCAGCAGCGCCTTCACCGCGAACTCGAACATCGGGATGCGCCTGGCGATGAGATCCCGGACAGCCGCATCCCCGTGTTGCTGGCGCAGCTCGCACGGATCCATCCCGTCGGGCGCCACGGCGACAAACGTCTGACCGGCGATGCTCTGTTCACCCTCGAATGCCTTGAGCGCGGCGGCCTTTCCGGCCTCGTCACCGTCGAAGGTGTAGATCACCTCGCCACGGAAGTAACTGTCGTCCATCATCAGTCGACGCAGCAGCGCGAGGTGGTCCTCACCGAATGCGGTGCCACACGAGGCGATCGCCGTGGTCACGCCGGCCTGATGCATCGCCATCACGTCGGTGTAGCCCTCCACCACGACGGCTTGATGGCCCTTGGCAATTGACTTCTTCGCGTGGTCGAGACCGAACAGCACCTGGGACTTCTTATACAACATGGTCTCTGGCGTGTTCATGTACTTGCCCATGTTGTCGTCGTCGAACAACTTGCGGGCACCGAAACCGATGACGTCGCCACCGAGGTTGCGGATCGGCCAGAGCAGACGGCGATGGAACCGGTCGATGGGGCCGCGCTGTCCCTGCTTCGAGAGCCCCGCGGCCTCGAGTTCGGCGAACTCGAAACCCTGAGACAGCAGGGCTTTGGTCATCTTGTCCCAGCCGGCCGGCGCATAGCCCAAGCCGAACTTCAGCGCCACAGCGCCGTCGAACGACCGCTCGGTGAGGTAGTCGCGGGCGGTCTGGGCTTCGGGAGTCTTGAGTTGCTCCGCGTAGTACTTCTGGGCGGCGGCATTGGCCGCCACCAGTCGTGCCCTGGTTCCCCGATCACGGGCGACGCTGGTGCCGCCCCCTTCGAAGCTGATCTGGTACCCGACCCGGTCCGCAAGCTGCTCGACAGCCTCGACGAAGCTGACGTGTTCCACCTTCTGCAGGAATGTGTAGACGTCGCCGCCTTCACCGCAGCCGAAGCAGTGGAAGTGACCGTGATTGGGCCGAACATGGAACGACGGCGACTTCTCGTCGTGGAACGGGCACAATCCCTTGAGTGAATCGGCGCCGGCCTTGCGCAGGGCGACATACTCACCGACAACTTCCTCGATGTGTGCCTTTTCGCGGATAGCGGTGATGTCGCGATCGGGAATTCGGCCTGCCACGACAGCAAGTCTAGGCCGCTGCGGGCGACCGGTACCCGCCCCCCGAAATGGTGGGTTTCGGCGACGCCGACCTGCATAAACGCTCACCCGAACCCACCAGAACCGGGCTAGCCGAGGTGGGCTGACGCTCCGAGGTTCTGCTTGTCCATGCGCTCGAGACGGCCCTCGGTCATCGACGCGATCTGGTCGATGATCACCCGCATGCGTCCCGCGTCGTCGGTTGCCTGGTGCCACGCGGGAACCAGCAACGGGTCCAGACCACCGGGAGCGGCGTGCACCAGCCAGTTGGCGACCCGGTGGATCCGATCACGCTGGCGGGCCTGATGGGCGCGATGGCGTGGATCGGAGAAGATGAACCGCAACGCCAGGGTCTTGAGCACCGCGACCTCGGCTGCCACGGCAGGCGGGATGACCAGATCCGCTTGATAGCGGCTGACACCGCGCTCCTGAGCCTCTCGACGGGTCATGCTGATCGCGGCGGACGCGAAACGGCCGACCAGTTCGCTGGTGAGCCGTTTGAGAGCGACTGAGCGAGCCAGTGTCCCGTCGTACTCCCCCACCTCGTTCACGATGTCCATCCCCCACAGCCGGGCCGCCGCCTCGATCAGCACGTTCTCTTCGAGGCCGGGGAACTCACGTAGTCCGACTGCGGCCAGGTCGCGCTGATCGGTGGGGTTTCCGAGGCTGCGCAGGTCGATGCGGCCGGCCATCACGCCGTCTTCGACATCGTGCACCGAGTACGCCACGTCATCCGACCAGTCCATCACCTGACATTCGAGCGATTGCCGGGTATCGGTGCGGCCGTTGCGGATCCAGTCGAGCATCGCTGAATCATCGCCATAGGCGCCGAACTTCGCACCGGGAGACGGCCGCGTCCAGGGATACTTCAACGTGGCATCCAGGGACGCCCTGGTGAGGTTGAGCCCTGCGCTGCGTCCTTCCGCGTCAAGGATTTTCGGTTCGAGCCGCGTCAGGATGCGAAGGTTCTGGGCGTTGCCCTCGAAACCGCCATACTCGCTGCTGACCTCGTCCAACGCGCGCTCACCGTTGTGGCCGTACGGCGGGTGTCCGATGTCGTGCGCCAGGCCCGCAAGGTCCACCAGGTCGGGATCGCATCCCACCCCGATCGCTATCCCGCGGCCGATCTGGCCGACCTCGAGGGAATGGGTGAGCCGGGTACGGGGCGTGTCACCCTCGTGCGGACCGACCACCTGGGTCTTGTCGGCCAACCGACGCAGCGCAGCACAGTGCAGAACCCGCGCCCGGTCCCGGGCGAAGGCACTGCGATAGTCGTTGCGGGTGCCGGCGAGTCCGGCCACCTTCGAGCCTTCGGGGACCAGCCGCTCTACATCGGCCTCGTCGTACTCGGCTCGTAGGACCGGCGGGGGCGTTCCCGCGGACGAGTCAGTCAAACACCCAGCCCCGGGCGATGGCGAAGTCGGTGACCCGCTGCCGGATCGCCAGGATCTGCGCGGCGGTCAGAGTTCCCGAAGCGTCGAGGAGGAGCTCGGTGATCTCCTCCGAGAAGGTGCCCGCATCCAGGGTGGCCGCATCGTTGTGCCGCGGCTTCCGGCGGTCGTCGCGGCTGTCGTGCTTGCGATCCGGGCGTCCGCTGTCGCGCCCGCCCTCTGAACGCCGCGGACGCTCCGGAGCAGACCCGGCGGGTGCCGCACCGGTCACCACCAGATTGATCGCCTTGGATCCACGGTCGGTCTCTTCGATGTCGAACTCGACGGCCGCACCCGGTTTGAGCGAATGCTCGTCGATGTCGATGTCGTTGATGTGGAGGAACACATCCGAGCCACCGGCATCGGGTGCCAAGAACCCAAATCCCTTGTTGGGATCAAAATGAACGATTTTCCCGCTTACAGACACAACTACCCACTCTCCTGCCGTCACTCTCGGCCGCGCCCCATGCGCGCCCAGACGGCTTGCTACAGAACCCGAGTATCCCAGATCAGACGGATTTCAGACAGTTCAGCTGCTGAATACGTCCACGGCGCGACCACACCGGTCGTCAGCGGTTGTCCTTCTTCGCCTGCCGACGTTTGCCCGCAGCCTTCGACGACGCCGCAATCTTCTTGCGGCCGGGCGACTTCCGCGTCTTGTCAGCACGGGTGGTGCCCTCGGAGATCACTGTGCCCTTGCCGTCGGCAGGACCGCTGAACGGAGTGCCTTTGCCCTTCGCGTTCGACAGGCGTTCCTTCTTGAGCTCGGCAGCACTGCGTTTCGCGACAACACCCAGCTGCCTGCTCACCCGCGCCAGAGCGGCCTCGAAGGCCTCCGCCTTGGCCGCGTTGTGCTTGGTGGCGGGCCGGGCGGCACCGCGTCCACCCTTCGCTCGTACGGATTGGGCAGCGGCCTGCCGGTAGTTCTTCACGTGTTTGTTGCGGGCCCGGCGGGTGCGCACGTGCAACGCGATCAGGGAGTCCTCGTCCAAATCGGTCAGTTGCTTTCGCTTGGTTTGGTGAACCAAGCGGTACTCGTCCTCGGACAGAGACTTCAAGACCTTATTCATGACCCGCTCCTGACTGATCGGCGACGCTGCCTACGGCGATCATAGGCAGCGGCGCCTGCGGTCAGCAGCCGATCAGGCGGACGGCCAGATACTCGACGACCTTGTCCAGGGCGACTCGCTCCTGGGTCATGGTGTCGCGCTCGCGCACTGTCACCGCATTGTCCTCGAGGGTGTCGAAGTCGATGGTGACGCAGAACGGTGTGCCGATCTCGTCCTGGCGGCGGTACCGCTTGCCGATGCCCTGGGCGTCGTCGAAGTCGACGTTCCAGTTCTGGCGCAGCTCGGCGGCGAGGTCTTTCGCCTTGGGTGACAACTGCTCGTTGCGCGACAGCGGCAGCACGGCGACCTTCACCGGGGCCAGTCGTCGATCGAGCTTGAGAACCGTGCGGGTGTCGGTGCCGCCCTTGGCATTCGGGACCTGCTCTTCGGTGTACGCGTCACAGAGGAAGGCCATCAACGAGCGGGTCAGACCGGCGGCCGGCTCGATCACGTACGGCACGTAGCGCTCACCGGACGCTTGATCGAAGAACGACAGGTCCTCGCCCGAATGCTTGATGTGGGTCCCGAGGTCGAAGTCCGTGCGGTTGGCCACACCCTCGAGTTCGCCCCATTCGCCTCCGGCGAAGCCGAAGCGGTATTCGACGTCCACCGTTCCCTTGGAGTAATGCGACAGCTTCTCTTTGGGGTGGTCGTACAGACGCAGATTGTCCCGATCGATGCCGAGGTCGGTGTACCACTTGAGCCGGTAGTCGATCCAGTACTGATGCCAGGTCTCGTCCTCGCCGGGCTTGACGAAGAACTCCATCTCCATCTGCTCGAACTCCCGGGTACGGAAGATGAAGTTTCCCGGCGTGATCTCGTTGCGGAAGCTCTTGCCGATTTGCCCGATGCCGAACGGCGGCTTCTTGCGCGTTGTCGTCATCACGTTCTTGAAGTTGATGAAGATGCCCTGCGCGGTTTCCGGTCGCAGATAGTGGAGGCCGGCCTCGTCGTCCACCGGGCCCAGGAAGGTCTTCATCAGACCGGAGAACGCCCGGGGTTCGGTCCAGGATCCGGGCTGGCCGGTTTCCGGGTCGTTGATGTCGGCCAGTCCGTTGGGCGGAAGGTGGCCGTGCTTGTTCTCGTAGGCCTCGATCAGGTGGTCGGCGCGGTAGCGCTTGTGCGTGTGCAGCGACTCCACCAGGGGGTCGCTGAAGGTCTCCACGTGGCCGGATGCTTCCCACACCTGGCGCGGCAAGATCACCGACGAGTCGAGACCGACGACGTCATCGCGCGAGGTGACCATGTTCCGCCACCACTGCTTCTTGATGTTGTCCTTGAGCTCCACGCCGAGAGGGCCGTAGTCCCAGGCCGACTTGGTGCCGCCGTAGATTTCTCCACACGGATACACCAGCCCCCGTCGTTTACAGAGGTTGACGACGGTTTCCACGAGATTGGTTTTGCCTGCCACGCGACTAGCCTAACGGTCGCGCGCGGGGCCTCTGTCCCCCGGCAGCGCGCGGCCGGGACACGGCCGCGGACGTCCTGGCCGAGTGCGCCACGTTTGACATAGCGTCCAACGCATATGAAAATGGTTGTCAAGAGCTTTCGTTCGTTCGAACCCCGGGAGTAGTCGTGACAACCCAACCCCTCAGCGGCCGTTCCGCCGGTACCGGCCAATCAGAGATGGCTGCTGCCGCGGGAACAGTCAGGCCATCCGCCGAGAACCGTGTGGACAAACAGGTCCTCGACGCTGCCGGCGAATTGCTCCGCGCGCTGTCGGCTCCCGTCCGGATCGCGATCGTTCTCGAACTGCTCTCCGGCGGACGATGCGTGCACGAACTCGTAGGTGCATTGTCGGTACCGCAGCCGCTGATCAGCCAGCATCTCCGGGTGCTCAAATCGGCGGGCGTCGTCGAGGGCCGCCGTTCGGGTCGAGAGGTGCTGTACACGCTCGTCGACGACCACCTCGCGCACATCGTCACCGATGCGATCGCACACGCGACCGAGGAGTCCACGAACGGCGGGGCCCGGCCATGAGCTCAGGCACCGAACAGCGTCCGGTCACCGGCGTCCGATCCACCAGGCAGCGCAGCGCCATCGCCGAATTGCTCTCGGGCAGCGAGGAATTCCGCTCCGCCCAGGACCTCCACGATCAACTCAAGGCCTCCGGACAATCCATCGGCCTGACAACGGTGTACCGCAACCTGCAGGCCTTGGCCGACGCCGGACAGGTCGACGTGCTGCGGACCGATTCGGGCGAATCGGTGTACCGGCATTGTTCGTCGAACGATCACCATCATCACCTGGTCTGTCGCGAGTGCGGCACCACCGTGGAGGTGCAGGCCGACGTCGTCGAACAGTGGGCCACCGAGGTCGCGGCCCAACACGGGTTCGTCGACATCAGTCACACGGTCGAGGTGTTCGGCCGCTGTAGCGCCTGCTCCTGACCGGCCGCCGAAACAGCCGAGACACCGTTCATCCCCGAATCCGGGCACCCACCTCGGCCCCTACACCGAGCACCATCATCAGCATCGTGCGCAACGCTTCATTGGACAGGGTGCCGGCCGGAAACGTGTAGTGCAACAACACATCTGCGGTCACTTCGTGCACCGCGAGTTTGACGGTGCCGAAATTGGACGATCCCGACGCCTGCTCCACGTCGGCTCGCAGTTGATCGGTCACCGGTAGGTCCCACGCGAGCACTTGGGTCAGGGACAGCACGTCGAGTCCGGGCGCGAGAGACAAGGCACGCATCGAGACCACGGTGCCCTGGAAATACACGGTGAGCGAATCATCCTCGCCCGGCTGCACCGAGACCTCCGACGCCAGCACCTCGGCGGTTCGCGCGATGAGTCCGGCCTCGTCCTGCGCCTCAGGCACCGGAAGACCCCGGCACGCCACCGAAACGTCGGTCGCGGCTTGCGTATTCGACGCACGCATCCCACAGGTCCCGGCGATCGAAATCAGGGAACAGTTTGTGCTGATACACCATTTCTGCGTAAGCCGATTGCCAGAGCAGGAAATTGGAGATGCGCTGTTCCCCGGAGGGGCGCAGGAACAGATCCACGTCCGGCATGTCGGGTTCATCGAGATAGCGCGCGAAGGAGGCCTCGGTGATGCGTTCGGGGTCCAGCGTTCCGGCTGCTGCGCGACGGGCGATCTCGCGGGCGGCATCTGCGATCTCTGCCCGGCCGCCGTAGTTGACGCACATCGTCAAGGTCATGGTGGTGTTGTCCTTGGTCAGCTCCTCGGCGACCTCGAGCTCACGAATGACGCTGCGCCACAGCCGTGGTCGTCGCCCGGCCCAGCGCACACGCACACCCATCTCGTGCATCTCGTCGCGCCGACGCCTGATGACGTCGCGGTTGAAACCCATGAGGAAGCGGACCTCGTCCGGACTGCGGCTCCAGTTCTCGGTGGAGAACGCGTACGCGGACAGCCACCCGACACCCATCTCGATGCACCCGCAGACCGTGTCCATGAGCACCGCCTCGCCGCGCTTGTGGCCTTCGGTGCGCGGGAGGCCGCGGTCGGTGGCCCAGCGGCCGTTTCCGTCCATGACGAGGGCGACGTGTTTGGGAACGAACTCGGCCGGTATCTCCGGAGGCCGAGCGCCCGACGGATGCGGGTCGGGCGGACGGATCACCCGTGATGTCGCATCCGCTGCGGCCTGTGCCTCAGCTTGCCGCGCCGCGCTGCGTCGTCGCTGGATCACTGATGTCCTTTCTGACAGGGGCGATGGGCACGCCGGCGGGGACGAGCCCCCGGTGTGGCGCCTCGCGTTCGATCAGCGGCAGTGTGCGCAGCTGGCGTTCGAGATGCCATTGCAGATGCGCTGCGGTCAAACCGCTGGCCTGCCGCCGAGCCGATTCGGTGATCTCTGTGGTGTGTTCCCACTGGCCACGGTAGAGCGCATCCATCAGGTCGAGTACCCCGGGTGAAGGCGTCGCCGAGCCGGGTGGGCGGCAGTGCACACAGACCGCACCGCCGGCCGCCACGTGAAAGGCACGGTGAGGCCCGGGATCACCGCAGCGCGCACAGTTCTCCAGCGCCGGCATCCAACCGGCGAAATCCATCGCGCGCAACAAAAATGCGTCGAGTACGAGCTCTTTGGGCCGATCCGCCGCCGCGACCGCTCGCAACGCACCCACCGTCAACCTCTGGAGGCGGGCCGCCGGGGCCCGTTCCTCACCGGCCAGACGCTCCGCGGTCTCCAAGATCGCACAGGCCGTGGTGTACCGGCCGTAGTCGGAGACGATGGCCGAGGCGAACGTGTCGAGACTGTAGACCTGGGTGACGATGTCGAGGTTGCGACCCGGGTGGAGCAACACGTCGACGTGCGCAAACGGTTCGAGCCGGGCACCGAACTTCGAGCGGGTACGCCGCACTCCCTTGGCGACGGCACGGACCAGCCCGTGCTCCTTGGTGAGCAGCGTGATGATGCGGTCGGCCTCGCCCAGCTTGTGCTGGCGGACGACCACCGCCTCATCCCGATACAACCTCACCCGGACATTGTTCCACCGGGCACCGACCTGCGTCCGATCCGACATGCCTCACCAGGCCCCCGATCGGGTCCGGCGATCACGCCAGTTGCACGATGGCCGTCGCCTTACCGAAGATGCGGCTTCCGCGAGCGGTGGCGTTGAGCACGATCGTGGCGGTCCGGGTCGACTCGTCGAGCTCTTTGATCTTGCCGGTGTAGGTCACTTCTGCCGGCGTGGTCGCCTCGACGAACACCGGCCGGGTGAAACGCACGCCGTACTCGATCACCGCCCCGGGATCGCCCACCCAGTCGGACAGGTAGCCGCCGCCGAAGGCCATGGTGAGCATCCCGTGTGCGACGACATTGTCGAGGCCCGCGAGATCGACCACCTGCTCGCTCCAGTGGATCGGGTTTTCATCGCCCGACACCCCCGCATAGTTCACCAGATCGCCGCGGGCGACCTGCACGGTGCGGGCCGAGATCTCGTCACCGACGGAGACGTCGGCGAACCGCCGCTTGGGTTGCGGCGCAACGGACTCGGCGACTGTCAGCGCGCCGGTGTCGTCCTCCACGAGATGCACGATCGACGAGCCGATCTCGCCGCCGGCCTCGGTGGCGGCGCGCATCAAGATACCCTCCACGGCCTGGGCGATGTTCTCGTCGACAACCCCGCCCGAGCGGGCGACCGCGGTGGTCCACCCGGTCTGCACAAGGGCGCCGGTTTGATCCGACATGTCGGTTCTCAGGACAAACGAGTCCTGTCCGTGACCGGCCCGGAAGCCATCGAGAGTGATCCGGCAGGTGATGTCGTCGCCCCCGCGCAACGGCCGATACTGGCGGATGCGCTGTTCGGTCTGCAGCACCTGGCTCAAGTCGTAGCCGGGCAGGAACTGTTCGAAGACACAGCGCTGCGATATGCCGCCCAGGATCGCGGTGAAGGTGACCGGCGCCACCAACCCCTCGTGTCCCAGAGCGCGCGCGACCCGCACGTCGTAGTGCGCAAGGTGGTGATCCTGCACTGCCCTGGCGAACTCCCGGATCTTCTCCCGCCCGACCTCATAGGTGTCGGACAGGCGGTAGGGCCGACCCAGGAGGGAGGTTGCCACGTCTGCGGTTGGAACCGCTTCTTGCTGCACGCTCATTGCTGCGCTGAAAGAGGCTGCTGCTTGGACAAACTGAATTGCATGACGTCGATATAGCCTTTCCGGAAATAGTCCACACATCCACTGAGGTATTTGACGTAGGTGTTGTACACCTCGGGTGAAGCGATGGCGATCGCCTGGTCTTTCTTCTCTTGCAGCGTGGCCGACCAGATCTCCAATGTCCGCGCGTAGTGCTGCTGCAGAGGGTGGATCCGCTCGACGGCGAAGCCTGCGGCCTCGGCGCCGTCGACAACCCACTTGGGTTCGGGCAACTGACCTCCGGGGAAGATCTCGTTTTGGATGAATTGGGCGAACTCCAGCACTTCCCTGTTGATCGGTAGACCACGCGCACGGATGTCATGTCGATTGTATTGCGTGATGGTGTGCAGCAACATTCGACCGTCCGCGGGAAGAATGTTGCGACACTTTTCGAAGAATGCGTCATAGCGCTCACGCCGGAAATGTTCGAACGCGCCGATGCTGACGATCCGGTCGACCGGTTGGTCGAAGTCTTCCCAACCCTGCAGTCGCACTTCGGCACTGCGACCGGTGTTACCCCGCTGCTCGAGCAGCGATGCCACGTGGTCGTGCTGGTTCTGGCTCAACGTCAGTCCGATGACGTTGACGTCGTACTGGTCCAGTGCTCGCAGCATCGTCGAACCCCAGCCACAACCTACATCGAGCAGTGTCATACCGGCCTGCAGGTTGCATTTGCCCAGCGCAAGATCGACTTTCGCGCGCTGCGCCTCTTCGAGCGTCATGTCGTCGCGTTCAAAATATGCGCAGCTATATGTCCTGGTCGGGTCGAGGAAAAGTTCGAAGAACTCGTCAGACAAGTCGTAATGAGCTTGGACATCGTCGTAGAAAGGAGTCAGGTCATTCGTCATCGCGGCATGGCCTTTCAGCGTTCGAACACGTGGAATTGCCGTGCCGCTGATTGGACACCGCGTCACCGGCATCAGCCGATGTCCCTACCGCTGCGGCGCACGCCCCGACTCACTCGCCGCCGTCACGGATTGAACGTGTTATTCCCCACTAAGCGAGGGATCAAACGTCATTTAATCGCCAGTATTTGATACCACGCGTATTCAGATGGCTGATTTCGACGATTCCGCAAGGTGGCGAGGGGCCAATCCCCCGGGTGCACGCAGCCAGCCCTTGCGGTCGTACAACTGGGTCACCACGGCGCCCAGCACCAACCCGATGACCAGGCCCACGCCGGTCATCACCAGCGCCCGACCGAGCCCGGCAGAGAAGTTGACGTCAAAGTACAGGATCGCTCGCGTGCCCAGATATACCTGATGCATCGGTTCGAACCACGCGAGCCAATGGAACACCGAGGGGGTGGCCTCCAGCGGGACGGTGCCCCCCGAGGACGGCAGTCCCAGCACCACGAACACCACCATGTTCACCAGCAGACCAAAGGATCCGAGGGCCGCGGCCACCGACATGCACGTCACCCCGACCGCCGTGATCACCAGAACCCCGAACATCCAGAGGGCGAAGGCATTGGAGAGATCCATCCCGACCACTCGGCACACCAGCAGATACACCGACGCCAGAACCAGAGCGATCACGAACATGATCCACCACTTGATCACCAGGGTCCCCCACCGCGAGATCTTCAGCGGAGCCATCAGTCGATACAGGGGTCCGACCTCCATCGGACCGAAGCCGAGCATGCCGTCGACGAGGGTCTGCACGATCACCGACCCCGTGAACCCGGCGAGCACCAGCAGCAACGCAAAGTAGAACGCCGTCAGTCCGTTGCCGGCGTTGCCCGGGAGTGGATCAGCAGGGTCGATCCGGATGTCGATGGGAGCGGCCAACCCGAGCAGGGACGCTCCGGTCACGGTCAATCCGGCCTGTTTGGCCTGATCGATGACCCCGGCCGCCAACTGCTTGCCGAACGTGGTGTTGGCCTCGGTGAGAGCGGTATCCGCGTAGGCGGTGACTATCGAGGACGCGAGTGCGCCGGCACCCGGATTGGTCCAGACCTGGATCACCGGGCGATCGACCTGGGTGAAACCCACAGCCGATCCGGCGAACTCGATCGATGTCGAGGTGAAGTTCCGCGGAATGACAATCGCCCCGTAGGCCTCGGCGTTGTCCAGACGGCGGAACGCGGTGTCCGAGTCGACCACCTCGAGATCGAATTTCTGTGTGTCCGAGCCCTTCTCGAGCCCGGACACGATCTGCGCGCCGAAGTTCTGCTCCGGTCCCTCGCCGCCCCCCGGCGCGGGCAATCGACCCCCCTCGTCCTCGTTCACCAAGAGCACCGGGAACTTCTCGAGGTGTTTCTGCGGGTCGGCCACCGAACCCACGTACGTCGCGGCCAGCAACGACATCAGCACCACCACCGCGCCAACGGGAACGAGCCAGAGCCACGGCGAACGGATTTTGCGCGCTACGTCCGGATCCATCGGGCGGCTCCCTCGATCGTCGTTGTCGCGCGCCCGTCAGAAGCCGAGTCGTCCCAACTGCTTGGGGTCGCGCTGCCAGTCCTTGGCCACCTTCACATGAAGGTCCAAGTACACCTTGGCACCCAGTACTTTCTCGATCTGAACGCGGGCCACCGTGCCGACCTCTTTGAGTCGAGCACCCTTCTTCCCGATGATGATGCCCTTCTGGCTATCGCGTTCCACGTACAAATTCGCGTGCACGTCGACCATCGGGATCTGCCCTTCCGGAGCCTCCCGTTCGATGATCTCCTCGATCACCACGGCGAGGGAATGGGGCAGCTCGTCGTGGATTCCCTCGAGTGCGGCCTCCCGGATGAACTCGGCCATCAAGGTGGTCTCGGGTTCGTCGGTCAATTCGCCGTCGGGGTAGTACGCCGGGCCCGGCTCCATCAATCCGCGTAGGACGTTGACGAGCACGTCCAATTGTTTGCCCTTGGCAGCGGAGATGGGCACCACCTCGCTGTCGGGTCCGAGCAGTCCGGACAATGCCATCAGCTGCTGAGCGACGCGGTCGGGTTTGACCTTGTCGATCTTCGTGACCAGGCCGACCACGGGCGTCTTCGGGGCCATCTCTTTGAGCTGCTGAGCGATCCAGCGATCCCCGGGCCCGATCTTCTCGTCGGCAGGGACACAGAATCCGATTGCGTCGACTTCCGAATACGTGTCGCGCACAAGGTCGTTCAGTCGTTTACCGAGAAGGGTGCGGGGCCGGTGCAAACCTGGGGTGTCCACCAGGATGAGCTGGGTGTCCTCGCGGTTCACGATGCCCCGGATCGTGTGCCGAGTGGTCTGCGGCCGACTGGAGGTGATCGCGATCTTCTCCCCCACCAGCGCGTTGGTCAACGTCGATTTACCGGTGTTCGGCGCGACGAAACAGACGAAACCCGACCGGAAGTCGGAGTCGCTCTCTGGAACACTCACGCTGGTACCGCCAGATGCCGGACATCGCCCGAAGAGTTTACTGCCAGCGCGTACGCACTGGCGCTGACCTCGGTCAGCGGTGCCAGACCCGGATCCTCGCCCACATCGGCACCGGACGCGATGACCGCCGCCTCGAATCCCTCGGCGCCGCTGGCCACTGCCATCGCCACTGCCACCTGCAGCGCAGACAGCCGCAGCGAGGTGAGAGCGACGGGACCGGCGGCATACGTCCTGCCATCGGTGTCCCGTACCGCCGCGCCGGTGTCGCCGCCGGATCGAGCCATCGCACCCCGCGCCAACGTCAACAGTTTGCTGTCCTCGTCATCGAGTCCGGAAGCCGCTGGTCGGCTCATGACGCCTCCTCGTGTAGCTGGGTGGTGCGTTCGGCGGTGTCCGGCTGGTGGTCGGCCGTGTCGACGTTCTCGGCTTCGGAGACGTCGCGCTTCTTCTTCCGCTTCTTCTTCTTCTCGAGTTCTTTCTCGGGAACCCGGTGCACCACAACCGACGTGATCCGTACGCGCCCCTGCCGATTCGGCCCGCCCTCGGCGATCAACTCGAGTCCGTGCAATTCCACAACGGCTCCGGGCAGCGGAACCCGGCCGAGGACAAGGCCGAACAATCCACCGACGGTCTCCACGTCGTCTTCGTCGAACTCCACGTCGAACAACTCCGCGAGGTCCTGGACCGGCAGTCGCGACGACACCCGGTATCCGTCCGTGCCGTCGTCGAGAGCCTCGATGGGCGGGGTTTCGTCGGTGTCGTACTCGTCGTTGATCTCGCCCACGATCTCCTCGAGCACATCCTCGATGGTCACCAGACCGGCGATACCGCCGTACTCGTCGACCAACAGCGCCATGTGATTGCGACTGCGCTGCATGTCGGCGAGCACCTTGTCCAGGGGCTTGGAATCGGGGATGAACTCGGCTTCGCGCATCAGTTCGCGTACTTCCACCGCAGTCGGCTGAGCCGGTGGAAGTCCGCGCTGCACCAGGTCTTTGAGGTACACCACCCCGAGAACGTCGTCGGGGTTCTCGCCGATCACCGGCAGACGGGAATGTCCCGACCGTACGGCCAGCGACGTGGCCTGGGCAGCGGTCTTCGTCGCCTCGATCCACACCATCTCACCGCGGGGAACCATCACCTCGCGTGCGCTGGTGTCGCCGAGGTCGAACACCGACTGGATCATGCGTCGTTCGCCCGCGGCCACGACACCGGTGAGCTCGGCCATGTCGACCACCTCACGCAACTCGACCTCGGTGGCGAACGGTCCGTTGCGAAAGCCCTTTCCGGGGGTGATCGCGTTACCGAGAGCGATCAGCAGCCGGGTCAGCGGGGTGAGCAGCACCCCGATGATCTGCAGGACAGCCGCGGAGTTCACCGCGAACGAGTAGGCGTTCTGGCTGCCGAGGGTGCGTGGGCCCACTCCGATCACCACGTAGCTGACCACTGCCATCACGCCGATGGCCACCACGACACCCCAGGGGGTACCGAGCACCTCGACGGCGTATCCGGCGGCGAAAACCGTTGCGGCAGTTTCGCAGACGATGCGCAGCAGCACGGTCAGAGCAACGTACTTGGCCCGATCGGTGAGCACGTCGCGAAGCCGGCGAGCGCCAGGACGGCCGTCTTTGACCAGGTCCTCGACCCGCGCGGGCGACACCGTCACGAGTGCGTTGTCGATGGCCGCGAAGACGCCGCCGATCGATACCAGCGCAACTGCGGCGATCAGCGGGGCTATATCAGCGGGCACTGGTGATCAGCTTCCCTCGGAGGTCGGTGAGTCGTCGTCGAAACCAGTGCTGTGCAGCAGCTTCGCGTCTCGCTGGGCCATCCGGGCGGCACGGGCGCGAGCGCGCCGGTCGTCATACCAGTCTTCGATGATCTGGCCCTGTAGACCGAACATCGCCTTCTCTTCCTCGGGCTCGGCATGGTCGAAGCCGAGGAGGTGCAGCACGCCGTGCACGGTGAGGATGGACAATTCGTGGTCGGTGGAGTGCCGGGCGGTCGCGGCCTGCTCCGCCGCGAACTCCGGACACAGCACGATGTCACCGAGCATCGAAGGCCCTGGTCCTGCGGTGTCGGGGCGTCCGCCCGGACTCAGTTCGTCCATCGGAAAGCTCATCACGTCGGTGGGACCGGGCAGGTCCATCCAGCGCATGTGCAGCTCTGCCATCGTCTCGCTGTCGACCAGCACCATCGACAACTCGGCCGCCGGATGTACATCCATGCGGCCGAGCGCGAAGGTGGCGACGTCGATGAGCATTTCTTCGGGCACATCGACGCCGGATTCGTTGGAGACCTCGATACTCACAGGTCTCCGCCCGTCGTTCGGGGTGAGTCCGCGTTCATCGGTGACGCCCGCCGGCTGCGGCACGGCGCTGTGCGCGATTGCCGTGCAATTCTGCCGCTGCCTCATCTCGGCCATAGGCGTCGACGATGTCGGACACCAGGCGATGGCGTACGACGTCGGCGCTGGTGAGGTGCGAGAAGAAGATGTCGTCGATGTTCTCGAGGATGCGGCTTGCGGCACGCAGCCCACTCTCGGAGTTGCCCGGCAGGTCCACCTGGGTCACGTCGCCCGTCACCACGATCTTCGACCCGAAGCCGAGCCGGGTGAGGAACATCTTCATCTGTTCGGCCGTGGTGTTCTGCGCCTCGTCGAGAATGATGAACGCGTCGTTGAGGGTGCGGCCACGCATGTAGGCCAGCGGTGCCACCTCGATGACCCCGGCTTCCATCAGTTTCGGGATCGCCTCGGGATCCATCATGTCGTGGAGGGCGTCGTGCAGTGGCCGCAGATACGGGTCGATCTTCTCGTGCAAGGTGCCCGGAAGGAACCCCAGACGCTCGCCGGCCTCGACCGCAGGACGGGTCAGGATGATCCGGCTCACCTCTTTGGCCTGCAACGACTGCACAGCCTTGGCCATCGCGAGGTAGGTCTTGCCGGTACCGGCCGGACCCATCCCGAAGACGATGGTGTTCTTGTCGATGGCGTCGACGTAGTGCTTCTGGTTGAGCGTCTTGGGCCGGATGGTCTTGCCGCGCCTGGAGATGATGTCCAGACTCAGCACCTCCGCAGGCGAAGCCCCCGACCCGTCGGTCAGCATGCCGACGCTGTGGCGGACGAGGTCCGGCGTCAACGGGGTTCCGCGCCGCACCACCGAGGACAGTTCGGCGAGAACGCGCTCGGCGATCGCCACGTCGGCGGGTTCTCCGGTCAACTTCACGGCGTTGCCACGTACATGGATGTCGGCGGTCAGATCGGACTCGAGCTGCTTCAGATTCTTGTCACCAGCGCCCAGCAGTCCGAAGATGACGTCCGGTGACACTTCGAGGGTTGTTGTCACCGTTGTACGCGCCGATGTCCCGTCCGCGTCGTCGCTGGTTCGGGTCGCGCTGTTGTCATCTCTCACGAAGTTCTTTTCTCCTGCTCTGCCGCTGGGTTCGATTGATTCTACGTCGATGAAACGCCCGGTTTCACGTCAATATTTCGCTGCTCGCCGAAGGCGGACCTCGCGCCGTCAGATACCCAGTACCCGGACCGTCTCCCGATGACCCCTGCTGCGCGGATTGACGAACACGTCATGACCCTCACCGGGGACCACGATCAGTTCGGCCGACTGGCCGGCGTGCACCACGCGGTGCACGTAGTCGCGACTCACCTCGACCGGCACGGACTCATCGAGCTCGCCGTGGATCGCCACGACATGGGCGGGAAAGGGTGCCTGCTCCACCGGCGAGGCGTCGCGGTAGAGCTGCGGCGCCTGCTTGATCGAAGCCCCCATCAGCGCACGCAGTGACGGGCGTCCGGCGCGTCCACCCGACTGCAGATCGAGCGGTGCTGCTTGCGCGATCACCGTGGAGATCGCTGCTCTCTTGGTCGCGGCGCCCAGCTGGGCCACGGCCCACACCCCGAGCTGGCCGCCCGCCGAGTGCCCGATGACGGTGACCCGCGACCAGTCGGCTGCGGACGCGATGTGCTCGGGCAAGGCGTATCGGACCGGGCCGTCGAGCGCGGAGATCGCGGCGACGACGTCGTTGCCCGTGCGTGGCCATCCGCCGCCTTCTTCCCCGACGCGGCGGTACTCGATGTTCCAGACCACAGCTCCGCGGGCGGCGAGATCGCGGGCGATGGCGGTCTCGATGGTGAGCCCGAACTCGGTGCTCCAGTAGCCGCCGTGCACGAGGACGATGACCGGCACACCGTTCTCGGCGGGCGATGTCGGCAGGTAGACGTGTCCGAACTGCGAATTACGCTCGCCGTAGGCAAGTTTCACCCTTGTGACCCTCACCTCCATGGCGTGCCCACCGCCCACCGCGGGGTCAGCGCGCCGATGGCACCGAGCGCGACCGCCGCGGCACTGGAGGTGCGCAGCACCTCGGGTCCGAGCAGGACCGCGACCGCACCGACCGACACGAGGGCATCGATCTCTGAATCGTCCAGTCCGCCTTCGGGTCCCACGATCAGCATGATCTCCGCAGCGCTCGACAGGTCCAGCGCGGCAAGGCTCGTCCGGGCACTCTCGTGCAGGACCGCGACGATGCCGCCGGCCGCGACGACCTGTTGTGCGCGCGCCACGACGTCCCGCGTCGCCGCCAGGTCTTCCACCTCCGGGATGAAGGCCCGCCGGCTCTGCTTGGCCGCCGACCGAGCGGCCGCCCGCCACTTCGCCACACCCTTGTCCGCTTTGGGCCCAACCCATTTCGCCACGCAGCGCGCGCTCTGCCACGGCACGATCGCGTCGGCACCAGCCTCGGTGGCGAGGTCGACAGCGAGCTCGGATCGTTCAGATTTGGGCAGGGCCTGCACCACGGTCACCCGCGGTCGCGTCGCGGACCTGCGACGTGATCGAGTACCCGCGCCTGAAGCGACGCCTTGCCCTCGGTCGTGATCACCTCGGCCAGCCCGGAGGTCCCCAGACCGTCGGCCACGATGATGCGTTCGCCCGGCGAAACCCGGGTGACGGTGACGGCATGGCGACCCTCGTCGCCGTCCACGGTGGCGATCTCCCCGGCAGGCGGCACGGTGCCGACCCAGAACAGCGGCGGACTCATGACGGCGTTCTCGGCACGGCCCTGCGTCAGCGCCCGGCGAAGGCGTTGCGCAGCCGCGAGAACAGTCCCCCGGTGTTCGACGATCCGGCGTGCACCAGTTCGATCTGGTCCTCGAGTGTCAGCTTCCGGAACTCCTTGAGACGCTTGGTCTGTTGCGAATCGAGGCGCGTCGGCACCACCACGTCGAGGTGCACATGCAGGGTGCCGCGCACCCCGGTGTGCAGGTGCGGCATTCCCTGACCACGGATCTTGGCGATCTGGCCTGGCTGCGTTCCGGGTTCGATGACCACGCGGGTGGAGCCGCCCAGGATCGTGTCGATGTCGATCTCGCCACCGAGGGCGGCGTCGACCATCGGGACGCGAACGGTGCAGTGCAGATCGTCGCCGTCGCGGACGAACACGCTGTGTTGCTTCTCCTGGACCTCCACGTAGAGGTCGCCGGCAGGACCGCCACCGGGCCCCACCTCGCCCTGGCCGACGAGACGAACCCGCATGCCATCGGCGACACCAGCGGGGATCTTGACCGTGAGGGTGCGGCGCGAGCGCACTCGTCCGTCACCACCGCATTTGTGACACGGATCGGGAATCGTCTCACCGGCGCCCCCACAGGTGGGGCACGGCCGCGACGTCATCACCTGGCCGAGGAACGAGCGTTGCACCGACTGCACTTCGCCTGCGCCACGGCAGGTTTCACACACGACGGGCTTGCTGTTTCCGTTTGTGCCCGACCCGGTGCACACGTCGCAGAGAATCGCCGTGTCGACCGTCACCTCTTTGCTGACACCCGCCGCGCACTCGTCGAGGTCGAGTCGCATCCGCAGCAGCGCATCGGAACCTGCTTGGACGCGACCACGCGGACCCCGTCCGCCGCCGCCTCCCGCGCCACCGAAGAACGCCTCGAAGACGTCGCCGAGGCCACCGGTGAACCCGCCGTTGCCGAAGCCACCGAAGCCACCGGCGCCTGCCGATTCGAGCGGGTCACCGCCGGCATCCACGATTCGCCGCTTCTCGGGGTCGGTCAGCACCTCGTAGGCGGCGGTCACGTCCTGGAAGCGGTTCTGGGCCGACTCATCAGGGTTGACGTCGGGGTGCAATTCGCGCGCCAACTTGCGGTACGCGCGTTTGATTTCCTGGTCGCTGGCGCCTCTGTCCACACCAAGGATCCCGTAGTAGTCACGTGCCACGGCGATGCATTTTCCGTTCTTTGATTCATCTCCGGGAGCACCGAGCAGGCGCGTCCGGATGGGTTGTTCAGGTCAGTGTGCGGCGTTGCACGTCATCGATCGGCGAGTACCTCGCGACGTATCTGGCAACGGCGGCGACGGACGCGATCGTTCCCGGATAGTCCATCCGGGTCGGTCCGAGCACGCCGAGACCACCGAACACAGTGCCCGAGGCACCGTACCCGGTGGAAACCACGGCGGTGCCACGCAGGTTCTCTTCTCGGGTCTCCTCGCCGATCTGCACCGTGACGGTGCCGGTGTTCTGTGTGGCGGCCAGCAGTTTGAGGACCACCACCTGCTCTTCGAGCGCTTCGAGGACCGATCCCATGGCGCCGGCCATCGGCGCGAAATCGGCGGCGGCCCGAGTCAGATTGGAGGTGCCACCCATCAGCAGCCGATCGGCCGATCGCTCGACCAGTGTCTCCACCAGGACGGTCGCGACCCTGATGAACGGCTGACGCAGGTCTTCGGGCGCCTTGTTGGCCAGCTCCGCGACCGCGTGGGAGGCGACCTCGAGCCGCTGACCGTTGAGCGCGGCACCGAACATGTCGCGCAGCCGGCTGATGTCCTCGTCGTTCAGGTCGGAGCCGAGGTCGACGATGCGCTGTTCGACACGGCCGGTGTCGGTGATCACCACCAGCAGCAACCGCGCCGGGGTCAGTGCCACCACCTCGAGGTGACGGACCGAGGACGACGAGAGCACCGGGTACTGGATCACCGCGACCTGCCGCGTGAGTTGCGCCAGCAACTGCACCGACCGCCGGAGTACGTCGTCGAGGTCGACGCCGGAATCGAGGAAGCTGAGGATCGTGCGCCGCTCCACCGGTGACAGCGGCTTCACCTCGCTGATGCGGTCGACGAACAGGCGGTATCCCTTGTCCGTCGGAACGCGGCCGGAGCTGGTGTGCGGCTGGGTGATGTACCCCTCGGCCTCCAGGACGGCCATGTCGTTGCGGACGGTGGCGCTGGACACACCGAGGTGGTGGCGATCCACCAGTGCCTTGGAGCCGATCGGCTCCTGCGTCGCGACATAGTCGGTGACGATGGCGCGAAGTACTTCGAAACGACGTTCATCGGTGCTCGACATGAGCAGTTCACCTCCAGCCCTCGGCTTTGGACAATGGGCACTTCACAGCATTCATCAAGTCTACGGCGACGGAGAACCGATACGGTGAACCGGTGATTTTCAAGGGCGTCCGCGACGGGAAGCCGTACCCGGACCATCAGTTGTCCATTCGCGATTGGGCCAAGATCCCCCCGCGCCAGTTGCGGCTCGATCAGCTCATCACCGTCACCACGGTGCTCGCTCTGGACAAGCTGCTCTCGGAAGACTCGACCTTCTACGGAGACCTGTTCGCACACGCCGTGCGCTGGCAGGGCGACATCTACCTCGAGGACGGCCTACATCGCGCAGTCCGGTCGGCGTTGCGCAACCGGCACGTCATCCATGCACGACTACTCGACCTGGACAACGTGTCCGAACTCACCCGCGAACCGAGTACCGGTGTCGAGAGTGTCAGCCCGCCAACAGGTCACGGACCACGCCATCAGCCAGCAGACGCCCACGGTTGGTCAGAACCAGGGACGATCCGACCCGTTCGGTGAGCCCGTCGGAGATCGTTCGCGCGGCCCGCTGTTGCTCGTCGGGACGGAGTTCGGACCACGCGAGCCCGACCGAACGGCGGATCGACAGCATCACCCGTTCGGTGTGTTGATCGTCCGGAGTCAGCTGTTCGTGGCCGGCAACCGGTAGTTCTGCGGCGGCTACCGCGGCGGCATACCTGGCCGGGTGTTTGTGGTTCCACCAGCGGACCCCCGCGACGTGCGAGTGCGCCCCGGGCCCGGCACCCCACCAGTCGGCGCTGTCCCAGTAGCCGAGATTGTGCCGACAGAACGCGTCGGGCACCGAGGTTCGCGCCCAGTTCGACACCTCGTACCACCGCAGCCCCGCGGCCGAGAGGCGCTCGTCGATCATCTCGTACCGGCTCGCGAGCACGTCGTCATCGGGAGCAGGCAGCTCCCCCCGGCGCACCCGGCGGGCCAGGGCGGTGCCGTCTTCGACGATCAGCGCGTATGCCGACACATGGTCGACCCCGGCATCGAGAACCGCATCGAGGGACGAGGCGAGATCCTCGTCGCGCTCTCCGGGGGTGCCGTAGATCAGATCGAGGTTCACATGTCCGAGCCCGGCGGCCCTGGCCTCACGCGCGGCGGTGACGGCCCGGCCGGGGGTGTGCGTGCGGTCCAGCACTGCGAGAACGTGACCCGCCGCCGATTGCATCCCCAGTGACACGCGGGTGAACCCGGCCGCGAGGATGCCGTCGAAGAATTCGGGTGACGTCGATTCGGGATTCGATTCGGTGGTGATCTCGGCCCCCGGCGCGATGTCGAAGTGAGTTCGCACCGATGCCATGACGCGCCCCAAACCCTCCGCACCCAGCAGGGATGGGGTCCCACCGCCGACGAAGATCGTCGACACGGGCCTGGACTGATCGAGGTGGGTCGCCGCCATCGACAGTTCACCGTCGAGTGCGGAGAGCCACTGCTCCGGCGACGAGCTGCTGCCCAGCTCACCGGGTGTGTAGGTGTTGAAGTCGCAGTAACCGCACCGCGTCGCACAGAACGGGACGTGGATGTACAGCCCCAGAGGGGTCTCGGATCGCGACTTCGGGATGAAGGTGTTCGGCATCGTGGTTCGATCATCCCAGTACTGGCGACAACATCAGAATCAGTGCAACTGGCGAGGGACAAAACCGATGACAGGACCCGGTAGGTCAACAAATTTCATCCAGTTGCCGAAGAGCGTCCTGGTGTGGGCTCTGCTGCGATCGGTCGGCAGCGTGGTCCTTTATCTGATCGCGTACTTCGCCCTGCCGTGGACGGTTGTAGACGACTGGGGCGCGGTGATCATCATCCTCGTATTCCTCGCCGCGGCGGCTCTGGCCGCCGTCTGGCAGGTTGGTCGAATCTTGCGTGCACAGGCGCCGGCGGTCCGGGCGTTCGAGGCGCTGGCGATGATCACCCCGCTCTACCTGCTCGCGTTCTCGCTCGGGTATTTCATGCTCTCGGCCCACGACCCTGCCCAGTTCAACGAGCCGCTGTCCCGGATGAGCTCGCTCTATTTCACCTTGTCGGTGTTCGCGACCGTGGGCTTCGGGGACATCACCGCGGCCGTCGATCTTTCTCGCGCGATCGTGGCGATACAGATGGTCCTCAATCTGATCGTCGTCGGCGTGGGCATCAAGGTCATCGTCGCGGCCGTCCAGTGGAGCAGGACAAAGAAGAAAGAATCTGGCGGGGAGGAATGACCACGGCTCGACGGGTGTTGACACCTGAATACGTCGGTGTCGACCGCGCCGATGGACTTCGGCTCAGAGTGAGCCAAAGTAAGCCCAAGTAGACGCATCAAGGAAGGCCGTGGCACTATGGGCGACGTGACTTCTCAAGGGGTGTGGCTCGCGATGCGACGGCACATCGATCTCAAGCGCGTTTGCAGCGCTTTCTGTCTTAACTGACAAGCGGCACAACCCACGGTCCCCAGCCCGGACCGCAGATGGTGACATGCCCGCGCCACGCTCTTCCCTTGTACCAATCCTTTGCAGGACTCCCGGGTGCCTCGAGCCCTGATCACCCGTGCTGCCCGGAGTCCGCCAGACAGGAGAATCAATGACGTCGACCGCAGACGCCCCCGGCAAACCGGCGCGGCGGGCACGTCCGACGAAGCGCCGCGCCGAGGGCCAATGGAAACTCGGATACCGGGAGCCGCTCAACCCCAACGAGCAGGCCAAGAAGGACGACAATCCGCTCAACGTCCGCGCCCGCGTCGAGAACATCTATTCCAAGCAGGGCTTCGATTCGATCGACAAACAGGATCTGCGCGGCCGGTTGCGTTGGTGGGGTCTCTACACCCAGCGCGCCGAGGGTTATGACGGCACCTGGACCGGTGACGACAACATCGACCTCCTCGAGGCCCGCCATTTCATGATGCGGGTCCGCTGCGACGCCGGCGCACTGACTGCCGAGCAGTTGCGCACGATCGGTCAGATCTCCACCGAGTTCGCCCGCGATACAGCGGATCTCTCCGATCGTGAGAACGTCCAGTATCACTGGATCGAGATCGAGAACGTCCCCGAGATCTGGCAACGACTCGAGGCCGTTGGCCTCAAGACCACCGAGGCGTGCGGGGATTGCCCCCGCGTGGTGCTCGGTTCCCCGCTCGCCGGTGAGGCCGTGGACGAGATTCTCGACCCCACACCGGCGATCGACGAGATCGTCCGCCGGTACATCGGCGACCCGAAGTACTCGAACCTCCCCCGCAAGTTCAAGACGGCGATCTCCGGCCTGCAGGACGTAGCCCACGAGATCAACGACGTCGCCTTCATTGGCGTCAACCATCCCGAGCACGGGCCCGGACTCGACCTGTGGGTCGGCGGCGGGCTCTCCACCAACCCGATGCTGGCGCAGCGGGTCGGTGCATGGGTCGCACTCGACGACGTCCCGGACGTCTGGGAGGGCGTGGTCTCGCTGTTCCGCGACTACGGATACCGGCGTCTGCGTACCAAGGCCCGGCTGAAGTACCTGCTCAAGGACTGGGGCATCGAGAAGTTCCGCCAGGTGCTCGAGGACGAATACCTGGGGCGCAAGCTGATCGACGGACCGGCGCCTGCCCCGCTCACCGCACCGCGCGACCACGTGGGCGTGCAGAAGCTGAAGAACGGCCTCAACTCCGTCGGGTTCGCAGCGATCGCCGGACGCGTGTCGGGCTCCAAGCTCACCGCTGTCGCCGATGCCGCAGCCCGGGTCGGGTCCGACCGCATCCGCTTCACCCCGTACCAGAAGCTGGTTGTCCTCGACGTCGCCGACGACAAGGTCGAGCAGCTCATCTCCGAACTCGCACCTCTCGGGCTGATCGCCAGGCCGTCGCCCTGGCGGCGCAACCTGATGGCCTGTTCGGGTATCGAGTTCTGCAAGTTGTCGTTCACCGAGACGCGCAAACGATCGCAGGTGCTGGTGCCCGAGTTGGAGTCGCGGCTCGCCGACATCAACGACCAGCTCGACGTCCCGATCACGGTGAACATCAACGGCTGTCCCAACTCGTGCGCCCGCGCACAGATCGCCGACATCGGATTCAAGGGCATGCTCGTCGAGGACGCCGATGGCAACACCGTGGAAGGCTTCCAGGTTCACCTCGGCGGCAGCTTGGTCAGGATTCGGCATTCGGCCGCAAACTCCGTCAGCACAAGGTGCTCTCCGGCGAGATCGGTGACTACATGGACCGCGTGGTCCGCAATTTCGTGAAGCAACGCAGTGACGGTGAGCGTTTCGCCCAGTGGGCGATTCGCGCCGACGAGGAGGATTTGCGATGAGTACCGCAGTTCGCAGTGAGACGGAGTTGCGCGATCTGGCGGCGGAAGGGGCTGCGCTGCTGGGCCCGGACGCCTCAGCACACGACCTGATGCGCTGGACCGCAGACACTTTCGGCACCGACTTCATCGTCGCATCCAACATGCAGGATGCGGTGCTCGTGGACGTTGCGGCCTCTGCCGTCACCCCCGAGCAGTTGAACGGCAGCAAACTCAAGGTGCTGTTTCTCGACACCGGCTATCACTTCGCCGAGACCCTCGGCACCCGCGACGCCGTCGAACAGGTCTACGGCGTCGAGATCGTGAACGCCAAAGCGGAGCAGAGCGTCGCCCAGCAGGATGCGATCGTGGGACGCAATCTGTTCGCCTCCGATCCCGGCGAGTGCTGCCGGTTGCGCAAGGTGGTGCCGCTCAAACGTGAGCTGTCGGGCTATCGCGCGTGGGTCACCGGTATCCGCCGGGTGGAGTCCCCCACTCGTGCCAACGCGCCTCTGATCTCCTTCGACGAGGCATTCGGGTTGGTGAAGATCAATCCGATCGCCGCCTGGACCGACGACGAGTTCCAGGACTACATCGACCGCAAGGGCGTACTGGTCAATCCCCTTGTGGACGAGGGATATCCGTCGATCGGATGCGCTCCCTGCACCACCAAGCCGATCAACGGCGCCGATCCCCGAAGTGGCCGATGGGCCGGACTGGCCAAGACAGAATGCGGGTTGCACGCGTCATGACAATCGACCAGAACACCGACGTACTGCCCATCGAGACCGCGGATGAGTTCAGCACTCTCGACGCCCTCGAGTCCGAGGCGATCCACATCTTCCGGGAGGTGGCAGGCGAGTTCGAACGCCCGGTGATCCTGTTCTCCGGAGGCAAGGACTCGACGGTGCTGCTGCACGTCGCACTCAAGGCGTTCTGGCCTGCGCCACTGCCGTTTTCACTGCTGCACGTCGACACCGGGCACAACCTGCCCGAGGTGCTGCAGTTCCGTGACGACGTGGTGGAGCGGCACAGCCTGCGCCTGCACGTCGCCAAGGTCGAGGACTACCTGGCCGATGGCAGGCTGACCGAACGCCCGGACGGCATCCGGAATCCGCTGCAGACCGTTCCCCTTCTCGACGCGATCACCGAGAACCGGTTCGACGCCGTGTTCGGTGGCGCCCGCCGGGACGAGGAGCGTTCGCGCGCCAAGGAGCGGATCTTCTCGCTCCGCAACGCCTTCGGGCAGTGGGACCCCAAGCGCCAGCGGCCCGAACTGTGGAACCTCTACAACGGCAAGCACGCACCCGGCGAGCACGTTCGCGTGTTCCCGTTGTCGAACTGGACCGAACTGGACGTGTGGCGGTACATCGCCCGCGAGCAGGTGCTCCTCCCCTCGATCTATTACGCGCACGAGCGCGAGGTCTACTCACGCGACGGCATGTGGATGACGCCCGGCCCCTGGGGCGGACCCGCCGACGGTGAACAGATCCAGAAGCTCTCGGTCCGGTACCGGACCGTGGGCGACGGATCGACCACCGGGGCCGTGTTGTCCGACGCGTCCGACAACGAGGCCGTCCTGGCCGAGGTCGCGGCCTCGCGCCTGACCGAACGCGGTGCCACCCGCGGCGACGACCGGGTCTCGGAGGCCGCGATGGAAGACCGTAAGCGCGAGGGATATTTCTGATGAGTGCTTCACCTGATCTGCTGCGTCTGGCCACTGCCGGCAGTGTGGACGACGGCAAGTCGACCCTCGTCGGCCGGTTGCTGTACGACACCAAGTCCGTGCTGGCCGACCAGATCGACGCGGTCACCCGCGCCTCGGTCGACAAGGGCCTCGATCAACCGGACCTGTCGCTGCTCGTCGACGGTCTGCGCGCCGAGCGCGAACAGGGCATCACCATCGATGTCGCCTACCGCTACTTCGCCACACCGACGCGTTCGTTTGTGCTGGCCGACACGCCAGGGCATGTGCAGTACACGCGCAACACGGTGTCCGGCGCGTCCACTGCGGGCCTGGTCATCCTGCTCGTTGATGCCCGCAAGGGTGTCATCTCGCAGACCCGCCGGCATGCCGCGGTGATGGCCTTGCTGGGTGTGCCCCGACTTGTGTTGGCAGTCAACAAGATCGACCTGGTCGACGACCCGGAGAAGGTGTTCGGCGAGATCCGGACCCAGTTCACCGACATGACAACCTCGCTCGGTTGGAGTGCCGATCGGGTCGTCTCGATCCCGGTGTCGGCGCTACACGGCGATAACGTCGCCGTGCGTTCGGACAACACGCCCTTCTACGACGGACCGACACTGATCGAGCACCTCGAGTCCGTGCCCGTCGAAGACGACCGCAAGCCGGTCGGTTTCCGCTTCCCTGTGCAGTACGTGATCCGGCCCCGCACACCTGAGTACCCCGACTACCGGGGATACGCCGGTCAGGTCGCCGCCGGACGGGTCACCGTCGGCGACGAGGTGGTTGTCCTGCCTTCGGGCACCCGCACCACCGTCGAACGCATCGACACCGCGGACGGTTCGCTGCAGTCCGCCCACACCGGGCGCAGCGTAACCGTGCTCCTCGCGGACGACGTCGACGTCTCCCGCGGTGACGTGATCGCCGCAGTCGCCGATGCGCCAGAACCCATTTCGCAGTTCAGTGCCACGGTCTGCTGGCTCGGCGACAAGGCTCTGCGTCCGGGTGCTCGACTCCTGCTCAAGCACGGCGCCCGCACCACCCAGGCGATCGTCGGCGAACTCGAGGTGCTGTTCGACGAACAGGAACTGGTACTCCGCGATCAGCCCGAATCGCTGGAACTGAACCAGATCGGCCGGATCTCGGTGCAGACCGCACAGCCGATCAGCGCCGACGATTACAACACCAACCGCGAGACCGGCAGTTTCCTGTTGATCGACCCGCAGGGCGGCAACACCCTCGGCGCCGGACTGGTGGGCGACGCCCTGTCACAGCTACACCTGAAAGAACTTGTGTGACAACACTTGTGCTCGCCGCCCATGGCAGCCGCGACCCCCGGTTCGCGGCCACCATGGAACGGATCACCCATGGTGTCCGCATCCGGCTTCCCGGGGTCGATGTGCGCCTCGGCTACCTCGACCTCAATTCTCCGAGCGTCGCCGGAGTCCTCGCGGGCTGCACTGGCCGGGTGATGGTCGCTCCCCTGCTGCTGTCCAACGCTTTTCACAGCAAGGTCGATCTTCCGGCGATCGTCTCCGACGCCTGCGCCGCCAACCCCGACATCGAGGTCCGGCAGTTGCCTCCACTCGGAGATGATCCCCGGATCGTCAGCGCGCTGATCGGCCGGCTGGACCAGGCCGGCATCCGCGCCACCGACGGCGTCGTGTTGACCGCGGTCGGATCCAGCGATCCCACTGCCGACGAGGCCGTTCGGGCCCGCGCCGCAGAACTCGCCGTCCGGCTCCGGACACCGTTGGTGCAGACGGTCTTCGCGACCCGACTGGGCCGGGATCACAGCGATCTGCATCAGGCTCTACGGAGTCTGCGTCGCGGCGGTGCACGACGTGTTGTTGTCAGCCCGTATTTCTTGTCCGCAGGATTGCTGACCGAACGCGTCGACGCGGCCGTAGACCATCTTGCCCCGGGGTCTTTGATAGCCGGCCCGATCGGGGCTCATCCTGACCTGATCGACGTGGTGTGCGACCGCTTCCGCGGCGCGACCATGGCCAGCCCGGCTCCGTTCTCTGCGTTCAGGTAGAACGCTTGGTCGTCGCTTTCTCGGTCAGCGGCATCCCTTGGTAAGTACCTGCCAAGGCCGCCCCGGCCGCGAGTAGTGGGGCGGTGTCGCGCAGGGTCCGGGTCATCACAAAGGCCCCCTCCAACGCGCAGATGATGGCGATGATGACCTCCCTCGCCGTGTCCGGGTGGATGCCTCGACTCTCGAAGTACGCCGTTCCCAACGTGATCCAGTCACCGAACACCGATGCTGCGGCCAACCGGAGCGATTCGTCGGCATTTGCGACCTCACCGGCAACGGTGGACACGGGACACATGTTTGCAAAACCGGTCTGCTCGATGTCCTCGGCAGCCAGGGCGAACGCCGCTCTGATGCCGTCTGCGAGGTCGGCCTGGTCGGCGAAGACCGCCGGGATGATTGCGGCGTAGGCGACGCCCGCGTTCACCAGTGCCTCACGGGCGATCTGCGCCTTGCCCTCGGGAAAGTGATGGTAGATGGACCCGATCGGCGCACCGGAGCCGGCGACGATCTGCTTCATGCTCAGCGCTGCGTACCCGTGCACCCGCATCAGTTCGACCGCCGTGGTCAGGATCGTCTCGCGCGTTCCTCTTGCCATCATCACCTCCGCGTCCCATACTAGAGCAATCGTTCTAGAACGATTGCTCTAGTGCCGGGGAGGTCACCATGCAGACAGTGCAGCTGAGCGCAGGAACCATCGAGTATCGCGAGGTGGGAAATCCGGAAGGCCCTCCCGTGGTGCTCACCCACGGATTGCTGATGAACGACCACCAGTGGGATCTGGTGCTGCCACTCCTGCCTGACGGCTTCCGCTACCTGTTGCCTGTACTGCCATTGGGCGGCCATCGCATCCCGATGCACCCCGATGCCGACCTGACGATGCCCGGAATGGTCGGCATCCTCTCCGAGTTTTTGGCGGCACTGCACCTGCAGCAGGTGACGCTGATCCTGAGCGACTGGGGCGGGCCGTTGTTCTTGCCCGAGCTCACGTCCGGTGAACGGATCACCCGCCTGGTGGTCTGCCCGGCCGAAGCGTACGACAACTTCCCACCGGGGTTCCCCGGCAAGGTGGTGAAGGTCGCGGTCTCGGTACCGGGCGGAATCCTGTTCGCGCTGCACCAGTTTCGCAACCGCTTCTTACGCCGGACTCCGATGGTCCTCGGGCTGATGGCAAAAAACGCATCCCGGACGACATCATCGCGCAATGGACCGATCCCGGGGTGGCATCAGCCGACGTCCGCCGAGACGTACTGGCCTACTGCCGAACGAGATTCGACAAGGCAGCTCTGATCGCTGCAACCGAGAAGCTGCGCGACTTCGCGGGGCCTGTGCTGATCATCTGGGCGCCGGAGACCAACGTGATGCGGCGTGAGCACGGGCAACAGCTCGCCGACCTGTTCCCCAAGGGCACCCTCGCCGAGGTCGACGACGCCTACGTCTTGATCATGCTCGATCAGCCCCAGCGCACCGCCGAGCTCATCGGTGAGTTCCTGGTGAGCACCTGACTCTCGCCCCGGGGGCGTACACACGTGAAAACGACCCAACCGGCCGGCTGGGTCGTCTTCACGTCAAGGGTCAGGCGAGCGCGGCGTCGGGCACCCGAGTAGCCCTGACGTACACGTCGTCGCCATCCCTCAGGCCCAGCGCCGCGGCATCACCACGGGTGATCTGGGCGTGGAAATCCTCGTTCGTGGCAGCGTTCTTGAGTTCGACTCGCACCTCGAATCCGAGGTACACCACGCGCTTGACCCGCGCCTTGAGTACTCCGGTCTCCGCCGCGTTCTTGTCTGCGGACGCCAGTGCGAGGTCGGGGGTTCGGCCGACGCGGATGTCGTGTGGCCGGACGAGTACCCCGTTCAGCTTTGCCACCGAGCCGAGGAACGACATCACGAACTTGTTGTCCGGCCGGTCATAGAGGTCGGCCGGTGAGCCGATCTGCTCGATGCGACCCTTGTTCAGCACTGCGATACGGTCGGCGACGTCAAGCGCCTCCTGCTGATCGTGGGTGACCAGCACGGTGGTCACCTGGACATCGTCGTGAAGCCTGCGCAGCCATGCCCGCAGATCCTCTCGGACCTTGGCGTCGAGTGCGCCGAACGGCTCGTCGAGCAACAACACCTTGGGGTCCACGGCCAACGCTCGCGCCAGCGCCATGCGCTGTCGCTGTCCGCCGGACAGTTGTGCGGGATAACGGGTCTGGAAACCTGCCAGGCCCACCACCTCGAGCAGCTCGTCGACCTTCGCCTTGATCTCGTTCTTGGGCCGCTTACGGATCTTGAGCCCGAACGCCACGTTGTCCCGCACCGTCATGTGCTTGAAGGCCGCGTAGTGCTGGAACACGAACCCGATGTCGCGACGCTGTGGGGAGATCCGCGTGACATCGTCACCGTTGATGAGCACGGTTCCCGAGTCGAGCTGATCCAGTCCTGCAATGGCGCGCAGGAGCGTCGACTTGCCCGATCCCGACGGTCCGAGCAGTGCGGTCAGCGAGCCGACCGGGATGTCGATGGACACGTTGTCGAGGGCGGCGAAGTCGCCGTAACGCTTGTTCGCGTCGATAACCGAGATCGTCATACCAGTTCACTCTCCTGCGTTTTCGGGGCTGTCTCGGCCGGGTCCGCGGCAGCGTCGGACTCGTTGCTCGCCTGTCGGCGCTCGATTTGATTGGTTCCGGTACGCCGCTGCACGAGTGTCATCAGCAGCAGCACGATGATGGCGATGATCATCAGCAGCGTCGCCGCCGCGTAGGCGCCGTATTCGTTGTAGTCGTCGGTGTACCGCGACGACACCAGCAGCGTGAGGGTCTGAGAGATGCCAGGCAGATTCGACGACACGATGATCACCGCGCCGTACTCGCCGAGCGAGCGCGCGATGGTCAGGACCACGCCGTAGGAGAGTCCCCATCTGATGGCGGGCAACGTGATCCGCCAGAAGGTCTGCCAGCCGTTGGCCCCCAGCGTCGCCGCAGCCTCCTCCTGCTCGGTTCCGATCTCGCGCAGCACCGGTTCCACCTCACGGACCACGAAGGGCAGTGTGACGAAGATGGTTGCGAGCACCATGCCGGGCAGCCCGAAGATCACCCGGAAGCCGAGGCTCTCGACTCCGCCGAACCAGCCTCCGTACCCCCACAACAGGATCAGGGCGACACCGACCACGATCGGAGAGACTGCGAACGGCAGGTCGACGATTGCCTCGACGACGCCTCGACCGCGGAAACGTCCACGTACCAGAGCCATTGCGGTGAACACACCGAAGACCACGTTCAACGGGACCACGATGAGAACGATCAGCAGACTCAGCTGCAGAGCGGAGATCGCTGCGGGCGTGGTGATCCAGTCCCAGAACTGGCCGATGCCGTGCTCGAACGACCGATAGAAGATGAGTGCCACCGGAACCACCAGCAGCACAAAGAGATACAGCAGTGCGATCACACGCAGGGTGAGTTGCGGGAATCTGGAGATCTTCATCAGTTCGCCTCCTCACGGCGCGAGGTCCAGCGACCGAGTACTCGCAGGACGAGCAGCACGACAAAGGCGATCAGCAGCAGGGCCACCGATACCGCGGCGGCATCAACTGGTGAGTCGATCTCGAGTTGCTGCTGGATGTATTGCGACGCCACCTGGGTGTCGCCGGGGATGTTGCCGCCGATCAGCACAACCGATCCGAACTCGCCGATGGCGCGGGTGAAGGCCAGACCTGCACCCGAGAGCACCGCCGGAGCCAGTGACGGGAAGATGATCCGCCACCAGATGGTCCAGTTGCCTGCACCCAGAGACGCGGCTGCTTCTTCGACCTCTTTGTCGATCTCGATCAGCACGGGCTGCACCTGACGAACGACAAACGGCAACGTGACGAAGGTCAGAGCGATCACCAGTGCCGGGCGGGTCGCGTTGAGTTCGATGTCGATCGGACTGCTCGGTCCGTACAGGGAGAGCAGTACGAGGCTGGCGACGATGGTGGGGAGCGCGAACGGTAGATCGATGAGCGAGTTGACGATTCGCTTGCCCGGGAACTCGTCCCTGACCAGGACCCAGGCCACGATGGTGCCCATCACCACGTTGATCAGTGCGACGACCAGTGAGACGAGGACCGTCACCTTCAGGGCGTCGACCGCGCCGTCGTCGCTGACGGCGGCCCAGAATCCACTCCAACCGTCGTCGAATGCCTCACTGGTGATCGCGGCGAGCGGCAGGAGCACGATGATGCTCAACCACAGACCGGCAATACCGATGCTGAGCGGCCCGACGCTGCCCCATCCTCGCTTGGGTGGACCTGATGAAGCGGGTGGCTTCAACGGCGTCACTGTGGCGGTCATACCTTGCCTCCGGCGTCGTAGATCTCGGTGATTGCCCCGGAGGTGCCGAACAGCGCTTTGTCCACTGCCGGCCAGCCTTTGAGGTCTTTGCCTTTGTTCTCCGCGGCGGTGCCCTCGCCGAGGACCTTGCCCAATTCGCTGATCGTCCACAGTTTGGTGATCACACCGGGGAACAGATCCTTGGTCTCCTCGATGACCGTCGGGTCGACGGGACGGAAACCCTGCTGCGCCCAGAGCCGTTGCGCCGGTGGGGTGAACAGATAGCTGACGAAGGCGTTGGCCGCCTCCTTCTCCTTGCTGAAGTTCACCACTGCGACCGGGTTCTCGATCTTGAACGTCTCGGGTGGGATGACGTAGTCGACGCGCTGCCCCGGCTTGGCGGTGGGGTTCTGGTTCTTGAGGAAGATCGCCTCGTTCTCGTAACTGATCAGCACATCGCCTTGACCCTGCTCGAATGCGGTGGTCGCCTCACGGCCGGACTTGGGCTGTACCCGGGTGTGGTCGCGGACGAGTTCGGCCACGTAGTCCAGCCCGGCTTGCTCGTTCAGCCCACCGTTGCTCTTGGCGGCGAACGGCGCCAGCAGATTCCATTTGGCCGATCCCGAACTACCGGGGTTCGGGGTGACAACCTGGACACCGGGCTTCAAGAGGTCGTCCCAGGTACGGATGTTCTTCGGATTTCCCTCGCGGACCACGAGCGCGACCACGGACCCGAACGGGGTACTGCCGTTGGGGTATTGCTCGGCCCAGTCCTTGTCCACCACCCCTTCTTTCACCAGGCGGGTGATGTCGGGTGCGACGGAGAAGTTGACGACATCGGCCGGGACGCGGCGGGCGACCTTACGTGACTGGTCGCCGGACGCGCCGTACGACTGCGAGAAGCCGATGCCCTTGCCCTCCTCGGTGTCGCGGAAGGCCGGGATGATCGCGTCATAGCCGATCTTCGGCACCGCGTACGCGAAGAGGTTGAGGTGCCGTGAACCGCTGGAGATGTCCTGGCCGCCGGGCTCGTCGGTGGAACCGCCGCCGCAGGCCGAGAGCACCAGCGCGGACACGGTCAGCATGGTGAGGATCCCGGCCGACGATCTCCGAGCGCGCCTTCGCGTACTCGTTCGGCGGGAGAGACGGAAAAGCACGGTTGTGTCCCCTTGTTTCAGGTCGGATGTGTTCGAGTCGAATCAGCGCAGGGCAATGCCCTGGAAAACGTGTTCAGCGACAGAGCGCGTCGAAAACGCAGCGGTAATCGACCGCGAACAACGCCAGGGTGTGGCGTACGCGGTAACCGACGGCTGCAGACATAGGCCGAAGACTAGCAGGATGAATTGGTCGGCAAACTCACCAAAAGAGGGCCGGATGAGCCCCTGCTCAGCCGAGCAACAACCAGGCCACCACTACCAACAGGATCAAACCGATCAGGGCCATCGTGACCTTCGAGCGAGGCATCAGTGTTCTCCGGAATCGGATTCGGTGGACTCGCGCCGGTCGACAACCCGAAATGAGGTGTCTACCAGCAGATTCATCAGATAGGACAGACCGATGGCCAGCGGTACGACCACCGCGGCGCAGACAAGAATCTGGGGGACGAACGACAATGACGTCAGCCACTCCTCGACGCCGTCCCACCACGTTGTCATCGCATCCACCACCACAGCCTAGCCCGACGACTTTTGTTCACCGTGATTCAAAATCGGCCAGGACTGTGTTCGGTGGAGTCGGACGCTGTGCGGCTCGCCCCTACGAGTATCGCTGCATCGGTGGCATGGGGCATCGCGCAACCGCATGATAGAGCGATGACAACCCCAACCGAGGGCAGCAGCATCTCTGACCTCACCGGCAACACAGCGGTCCCCCGCCCGCATGTGAGCCATTCCGCCCTCAGCGGCGCGGCCCCCCATCAGTCCGCTCCAGTGGTGCAATCTGCGTTCCCACCCATCGGTGACTACGCCTTCTTGTCCGATTGCGAAACCAATTGTCTGATCGCCCGGAACGGATCAGTGGAGTGGATGTGCGTTCCGCGGCCGGACTCCCCCAGTGTGTTCGGTGCGGTGCTCGACCGTAGTGCCGGACATTTCAAACTGGCCCCTTACGGGGTGAACGTCCCCGTCGACCGGCGGTACCTTCCGGGAAGCCTGATGGTGGAGACCACCTGGCAGACGGATACGGGTTGGTTGATCGTGCGCGACGCACTGGTGATGGGACCGTGGCACGACAACGATGCCCGCTCCCGCACCCACAAGCGGACACCTACCGACTGGGACGCCGAACACATCTTGCTGCGGACCGTGCGGTGCGTGAACGGCACCGTCGAATTGGCGATGAGCTGCGAGCCGGCATTCGACTACCACAAGGGTGGCACGAAGTGGGAGTACTCCGGGCCCGCGTACGGAGAGGCGATCGCCACCGCGACCGGTGTGACCGGCGACTTCCCGGCACTCAAACTCACCACCAATCTCAAGATCGGCCTCGAAGGTCGTGAGGCCCGGGCCCGCACCCGGATGACCGAGGGAAGCGAGATCTTCGTCGCCCTGAGCTGGGGTAGTCCTCCCGCCCCGCAGACCTGGGAAGATGCGGCCCAGATGATGTGGGAGACCTCCGAATCCTGGCGGCAATGGATCAACGTCGGCAGCTTCCCCGACCACCCGTGGCGAAATCATCTGCAGCGCAGCGCACTGACCCTCAAAGGGCTCACCTACTCGCCCACCGGTGCACTCTTGGCCGCTGCGACCACCTCGTTGCCGGAAACACCCAAGGGCGAACGCAATTGGGACTACCGCTACGCTTGGGTTCGCGACTCCACATTCGCCCTGTGGGGCCTGTACACCTTGGGCTTGGACCGCGAGGCCGGCGATTTCTTCTCGTTCATCGCCGATGTGTCGGGAGCAACGAACGGCGAGCACCATCCACTCCAGGTCATGTACGGGGTGGGCGGCGAGCGGACTCTCGAAGAATCTGAGCTCAATCACTTGTCCGGTTACGACGGGGCACGCCCGGTGCGGATCGGCAACGGCGCCTACAACCAGTCACAGCACGACATCTGGGGCACCATGCTCGACTCCGTCTACCTGAACACCAAGACCACCGAAACCGTCTCGGAGACATTGTGGCCTGTGTTGAAGGCACAGGTCGAAGAAGCCATCAAACATTGGCGCCACCCCGACCGCGGGATCTGGGAGGTGCGTGGCGAACCGCAGCACTTCACCTCGTCGAAGGTGATGTGCTGGATCGCACTCGACCGGGGGGCCAAACTGGCTGCCATCCACGGTGAGACGTCGTACGCCAAGACGTGGGCCGAGAAGGCTCAGGAGATCAAGGCCGACATCCTCGAGTTCGGGGTCAACGATCGCGGGATCTTCACTCAGCGCTACGGCAGCGACGCCCTGGACGCGTCTCTTCTGCTCGTGCCGTTGCTGAGGTTTCTGCCCGCCGAGGACCCCCGCGTGCGCAACACCGTGCTCGCGATCGCCGACGAACTGAGCGAGAACGGTCTGGTGCTCCGGTACCGGGTGGAGGAGACAGACGACGGCTTGTCCGGCGAAGAGGGATCGTTCACCATCTGTTCCTTCTGGCTGGTGTCCGCCCTGGTGGAAATCGGTGAGCTGCCGCGGGCAAAAGCCTTGTGCGAGCGTCTGTTGTCGTTCGCGAGTCCGCTGAAGCTCTACGCCGAAGAGATCGAGCCCACCACCGGCCGCCAGCTCGGCAACTTCCCGCAGGCCTTCACCCACCTGGCGTTGATCAATGCGGTGATGCATGTGATCAGGGCCGAGGAAGCTCAGGCCACGGGATGTTCATCCCCGCCAACTGAACCCGATGATGTGCGGTTCTGGCGACGAAACCGCCAGGTCGGCACCGCCAGAACCCCACATCATCGGAGAGCCTGCGGCGATCAGACCATCGGTGGGTTGAGTCGGGCGAACCCCTCCTGCCGGTGATATGGAAAGTAGGGGTAGGGCGCCTCGCGAACACTGACCGCGTCGAGCCGGGCGATCTGTTCGGCGTCGAGGCGCCAACCCACAGCACCCAGGTTGTCGCGGAGCTGCTGCTCGTTGCGAGCGCCGACGATCACCGAGGAGACGGTCGGTCGGCGCAACAACCAGTTGAGGGCGACCTGCGCGACCGTGTGCCCGGTCTCGGCTGCGACGTCGGCGAGCGCATCAACGATGTCGAAGAGCAGCTCGTCGTCGACGGGCGGGCCCGCATCGGCGGTCGCGTGCAACCGGCTTCCTTCCGGCAGGGGTTCGCCCCGTCGGATACGTCCGGTCAGCCTGCCCCAGCCGAGTGGGCTCCACACGATGGCGCCGACACTTTCTTGGTCCGCTAGCGGCATCAGTTCCCATTCGTAGTCCCGCCCGACCAGCGAGTAGTAGACCTGGTGCGCGACGTACCGCGAATAGCGCTGGCGGTCAGCAATTCCGAGAGACTTCATCAGTTGCCACCCCGAGAAGTTCGACACACCTGTGTACCGGATCTTGCCCTGCTGCTGAAGGAGGTCGAGAGTGCTGAGCACCTCGTCGATCGGCGTACTCGAGTCGTAGGCGTGTAGCTGGAACAGATCGATCCGGTCGGTCCGCAGCCGCGTGAGCGCGCGCTCGACGGCACCGATCAACCGCGATCGCGACGACCCGTGGTCGGACGGCCCGTCTCCCGTCGGCAAGCTCGCCTTCGTGGAGATGAGCACATCGTCTCGGCGCCCTTCGATCGCCGCGCCCAGAACCTCCTCCGAGGCTCCGGCGGAGTAGACGTCTGCTGTGTCGAAGAGGGTGATGCCCGCCTCCAGACACACGTCGACGATCCTCCGGGCCTGGGTGACATCGGTGTCGCCCCAGGCTCCGAAGAGTTCGCCCGCGCCGCCGAATGTGCCTGCGCCGAAGCTTAGTTCGGACACCACCAGTCCTGAATTACCCACGCGCCGATACTCCACGATCTTCCTCCTTAACGGGACTTTTGTTCCTTTAATGAAGGTAGCACGACAGCTCGGTTAACGAAACGGCGTTCCCGTTACACTCTTGGCATGACTGAGCCAGGGATGGTCAGACCAGGCGGCCGAACGGCGGCGGTCCGCGCTTCGGTTCTCCGTGCGACCGGAGATGTACTCGCCGAATCAGGCCTACCCGGCCTCGACCTCACCGACCTGGCCAGTCGTGCCGGTGTGGGCAAGACCACCGTGTATCGCCGGTGGGGTTCGGCGCCCGGCCTGGTGGCAGACCTGTTGTCGGAGATGGCCGCCGAATCCGTGCCGCGGGCAGACACCGGCACCCTGTCCGCCGACCTGCACGCCAATGCCGCGTTGGTGCGAAAAACCCTGTCGGACAAGCGTCAAGGTCCGTTGTTCAAGGCGATCATCGCTGCGGCGACCTGCGACGCGCGCACCGCTGACGCACTGGCGCATTTCTACGACACCCGCGTCGCCGAATGGGCACCGTGTGTGCTCGACGGGATCGCCCGTGGGGAAGCGCCCGCCGGCACAGACGCCGCAGCTGCGATCCGGCAGGTGTCAGCACCGCTCTACTATCAGTTCCTCACCTCGACAAGGCCTCTGAAGAAGGTCGATGCCGAACGCGCCGCCGAGTCGGCACTGGCCGCGATCGCGGCGGGCGTGCTGGTCTCAGGCAGGTAGCAGACCGCGCCGACGCAGCAGGGGTTCGATCTCGGCGGGACGGCCCAGGAGGTCCTGGTGCGCGGCAATGGGGTCCACGCTGTCGCCCCGAGAAAGGGTCGTCTCGGCGAACCGGGCCCCCAGATCCGAAGACAGGCCACCGCCGGAGAGGAACCACTGTTCGGTCTCGGCGTCGAGGACCTCGGACCAGATGTACGAGTAGTAGCCGGCCGAATATCCGCCGCCGAAGATGTGATTGAAGTAGGCGCTGCGGTATCGCGGCGGGATGAGGTCGGCCGCGGCACCGGCGTTGGCCAGTGCCGCCTTCTCGAAGGCCTCGACGTCGTCGATGTCATCCTCGACGGTCACCCGATGCCAGGCCATGTCGAGGATCGCGGCCGCCAGGTACTCGATGGTGCCGTGGGCCGACTCGACGTCCGCGCTTGCCCTGGCGGCCTCGGCGAGGTCATCAGGGATGGGTTGTCCGGTCTCGTGGTGTTTTGCGTACTGTCGCAACACCTCTGGGTGCAGCGCCCACATCTCGTTCACCTGTGACGGGAACTCGACGAAGTCCCGAGGGACCGATGTCCCCGATTGCGACGGGTACCGCACCGCCGACAGCAGGCCGTGCAGTGCGTGTCCGAACTCGTGGAACAGTGTGGTCAGCTGGTCCATGGTGAGCAGGCACTTCTCACCTTCATCGGGTTTTGTCAGATTCAGTACGTTCACGATCACCGGACGGGACTCGAGCAGCAGGCTCTGATCGATGAAGTTGTTCATCCAGGCGCCGCCCCGCTTGCTCGGGCGGGCGAAGAAGTCGCCGAGGAACAATCCGATCGAGGTGTTGGTGCGGTCGAACACCTGCCAGACGCGGACATCAGGGTGATACGTGGGCACGTTGTCCAACTCGACGAACCGCAGACCATAGAGTCGGCCGGCGGCGTAGAACACTCCATTGGCAAGCGCGCTGTCGAGTTCGAGGTAGTCCGACAGCCCGCTCAACGAGACCGCAGCACGCTGTTCTTCCTGCCGCGCAAGCCAATACGTGAGATCCGCCGGACCTATGTCGGTGCCGACGGTCTCGGTGATGGTGGTGAGCTCGCGCCCCCCTGCCCGCATGGCCGACGCGATCAGGTCTCTCAGCAGTTCCTCGACGGCCTCGGGACTCGGAGCGGTCTCTTCCGCGATCACATACTCGGCGTGGTCGCGATAACCCAGTAGACGTGCCCGTTCGGCACGAAGACGGACGATGTCGAGGATGAGTGCCCGGGTGTCGTTGTTGTTGTCACGCGAACAGCGGTTCACCGACGCCTCGTACAGCCGGATCCGGGTGTCGCGATCCTCCAGCACGGCGAGAGCGGATTGGCTCGACGGCAATTCGAGGGTGAGGAGATACCCGGTGTCGTGTCCTGCATCCTGCGCGGCGCGGCGCGCAGCCGCGATCTGGCCGTCGGACAAACCGGCGAGCTTGCCCACGTCGTCGACGAGCACCGCAGAGTCGTTGCTGTCGTTCAGTATTCGCTGACCGAACTCGGTCGTGAGGGTGGCAAGGCGCTCGGAGATCTGCCGCATCCGGGCCTGGCCGTCGGCGTCGAGACCGGCCCCGGCGCGGATCGCGTCGCGATGGCGCCGTTCGAGCAAACGCAGCGATGGCTCGTCCAGACCGAGGCCGTCGCGGTTCTGGAACAACGTGTCGATCCTGGCGAACAAGCCGGCGTGCAGTGCGATGGCGTTGCCGTGCGCGGTGAGCTTCGGTGCGAGCTCGGTGGCGATCGCATTGCGCTTGGGGTTGGTGTCGGCACCGGTGAGGTTGAAGAAGATGCCTGCCGCCCGCGCCAGCGCCTGCCCGCTGCGTTCGAGTGCCTCGATGGTGTTGGCGAAGGTCGGTTCGGCGCGAGCGCCGGCGATCTTCTCCACTTCACGCAGGTGCTCGGCCATCGCCTCTTCGAAGGCGGGCACGAAGTCGTCGTCGGTGAACGACGGGAAGTCGGGCAGACCGTGCAGATGGGGACTACGGGCCAGGACCGGGTTAGAGGGCATGGCCCGATGGTACTGCGGTGCTTGACTTTCGGTCCTGATTCCCTCCGGCCTTATTTGCCCTTGGGTTTGTCGCTCGACGCATCCGACGACAGTGCAGCCACAAACGCCTCTTGCGGGACCTCCACCCGACCGATCGTCTTCATCCGCTTCTTGCCCTCTTTCTGCTTCTCGAGCAGCTTGCGCTTACGGCTGATGTCGCCGCCGTAGCACTTGGCCAAGACGTCTTTGCGGATCGCCCGAATGTTCTCGCGCGCAATGATCTTGGCACCGATGGCGGCCTGGATGGGGACCTCGAATTGCTGGCGGGGAATGAGTTCCTTTAGCTTGGTTGTCATCTTCGTGGCGTAGGCAGCGGCGCCGTCCTTGTGGACGATTGCACTGAAGGCGTCGACGGCTTCACCCTGCAGGAGGATGTCCACCTTCACCAGGCTCGACACCTGCTCGCCTGCCTCCTCGTAGTCGAGGCTGGCGTAGCCGCGGGTACGCGACTTGAGCGAATCGAAGAAGTCGAAGATGATCTCGGCCATCGGCAGGGTGTAGCGCAGTTCCACGCGGGTCTCGGACAGATAGTCCATCCCGCCGAGTTCGCCACGCCGGGACTGACACAGCTCCATGATCGAACCGACGAATTCGCTCGGTGCGATCACCGTCGTCTTCACAATCGGCTCGAAGATGTTGCGTGCCTTGCCGTCCGGCCAATCGGACGGATTCGTGACGATGTGCTCGGTGCCGTCCTCCATCTCCACGCGGTACACCACGTTCGGTGCGGTGGAGATCAGGTTCAGGCCGAATTCCCTTTCGAGTCGTTCGCGGCTGATCTCCATGTGCAGCAACCCGAGGAAGCCGCAACGGAAACCGAACCCCAACGCCACCGACGTCTCTGGCTCGTACGCCAGTGCGGCGTCGTTGAGCTGCAGCTTGTCGAGGGCTTCTCGCAGGACCGGGTAATCGGACCCGTCCACCGGGTAGAGACCGGAGTAGACCATCGGCCGTGGCTCGCGGTAGCCCGTCAGCGGGGTCTCCGCGCCATGACGCGCAGAGGTGATGGTGTCACCGACCTTGGACTGGCGGACGTCTTTCACACCGGTGATCAGATAGCCCACCTCGCCGACGCCCAGCCCCTTGGACGGCTTCGGGTCCGGCGAGACGATGCCGACCTCGAGGAGTTCGTGGGTGGTGCCGGTGGACATCATTTTGATCTTCTCGCGGGGCACGATCTTGCCGTCCACCACACGGACGTACGTGACGACGCCGCGATAGGTGTCGTAGACCGAGTCGAAGATCATCGCGCGGGGCGGGGCGTCGGAATCGCCGACCGGAGCCGGGATCAGCCGCACCACCTCGTCGAGCAGCTCCGTGACGCCGACGCCGGTCTTGCCCGAGACCCTCAGGACGTCGTCGGGTTCACAGCCGATGATGTGAGCGATCTCGGCTGCGTAACGGTCGGGGTCGGCGGCCGGCAGGTCGATCTTGTTCAGAACCGGGATGATCGTCAGGTCCTTGTCCAGCGCCAGGTACAGGTTGGCCAACGTCTGAGCCTCGATGCCCTGGGCCGCGTCGACGAGCAACACTGCGCCTTCACACGCTTCCAGTGCACGTGACACCTCATAGGTGAAGTCCACGTGACCGGGGGTGTCGATCAGGTGCATCACGTAGTCGGTGCCGTCCACGTTCCAGGGCAGCCGGACGTTCTGGGCCTTGATCGTGATGCCGCGCTCACGTTCGATGTCCATCCGGTCCAGATACTGCGCCCGCATGTCGCGCCCCTCGACCACACCGGTGACCTGCAACATCCGGTCCGCCAACGTCGACTTGCCGTGGTCGATGTGAGCGATGATGCAGAAATTCCGGATCTTCGCGGGATCGGTGAACGTGGTGTCGGAAAGCCTGGGAATTGAACTCACTCCTTGCAGTGGCCGAGATACCCGTCCAGTTTCTCATGCGCAGGCACATCGACCATCCATCGGCGGTCTCGACGCTAATGTTCAGGACGTGAGCGTCGAGGAGTGGCAGTCAGAAGGTGTGGCCGGCGCATTGCATCGGCCCGATGGCGACCCGCTCGCCGTGGTCGTGCTCGCGCACGGCGCGGGCGGTGACCACAATGCGGTCATCCTGCGCCGCATCGCCGAGGAATTGTGCGACCGCCGGATCGCTGTCGCCCGCATCGACCTGCCCTACCGTCAGAAACGACCCAAGGGGCCGCCTCATCCTTCCGGCGCGGCAGCCGACCGCGCAGGGATAGCCGCGGCGTGTGACGCCTTCCGCGATCAGGCTGCCGGCCCCCTGATCGTCGGCGGCCATTCGTACGGAGGACGCCAGGCCTCGATGACGGTGGCCGAGAACCCCGACATCGCCGATGGACTGTTGCTGACCTCGTACCCGCTGCACCCACCCGGACGACCGGAGAAGATGCGCACCGATCACCTGCCCTCCATCACCAAGCCGGTCCTGGTGATCCACGGCGCCACCGACCCGTTCGGCACCACGGACGAGCTGACCGCCGCCATCGCGATGATCCCGTCACCGACCCGATTCCTCGATCTCCCCAAGGTCGGCCACGACCTCAAACCCGATCGGTCAGGCGCGCCGCGGCTGATCGCCACCGAGGTGCTCGACTTCTTCTCGATAGGCTGACGGCGTGGCAGGCACCTTGGGGCAGATGGCGATGTCGTTGATCCGTCGACACGGGCCGCGCGTGGTGCGCGAACTCACCCGCTCTGCGGCCACACGGCCCGGCCGGGAATCTGCGCCCTCACCGCGTGGGAACCGGGTGACGCGCACGTCGCCGACGGCCACACACGCGCGGGAGATTGCTTACTCTCCCCGCCTCGACGGCGCAGCCGATCCCGGCGAGGTGGTGTGGACCTGGGTCGAGTTCGAAGATGATCCAGGTCGAGGTAAGGACCGTCCGGTCGTGGTGGTCGGACGGGAGGGACCCGATCTCGTCGGACTCATGCTCTCCAGTCAGGAGCACCGGCGCGACGACGCGAACTGGATGAGCATCGGGACCGGCGAGTGGGACAGCGCCCACCGCGAGAGCTTCGCCCGGCTCGACCGGGTGCTCACGGTGCCCGAAAATGCCATCCGCCGCGAGGGTGCGATCGTCGATCCAGGCCAATTCGATCGGATCGCAACAGTTCTGCGAGACCGGTACGGGTGGCGTTGAATCCGGCCACCCACGTCTAACTCAGGACAGCGGCGCCTGCGTCCAGTTGTTGACGAAGTCGAGACCGCTGCGCACGAAGAGCTGCGAGACAGGGCACCGTCGTTCGGTTTCGGCGACGAACTCGGAGAATTGTTGCTCGCTTGCGTCTGATTCGACCACGGCCGACACGGTGACCTTGTCGAAGTTGGCGTTACCTTCGGAGCCTTGCACGAGGACTGCGGTGTCGAGATCACCCTGCACCTCGAAGGTGAACTCCCCCAACGCGATCCCGAGGTCCTTGGCAACCAGCGACGCGGTGACCTGATTGCACGACGTCAGTGCGCCGAGAGCGTAGAACAACGGGCTCGGGGCCTTGTCCTCACCGCCGAACGCTGGGTAGGCATCGGTGTGGAACTCGTGAGCCGAGCCGCCGGTGACAAGACGTTGCGCGACCCCGCTACCGGTTGCGCTGACAACAAACGGGACAACGGATCGCTTTGCTGCAATGGTCATTGCACGACTGTGACACCGGAACGGCCGCACACCGAGGGTTTGGTGCACAGCGAGCGAATGGGTGGCGATCACGCCAAACGGGTGATCTCTACCTTCACCTCGAGGTCCTTGGCGCCCGCGCCTGTGTAGATCCCCTTGAGCGGAGGCACGTCAGAGTAGTCGCGGCCCACACCGACCGACACATGCTGCTCGGAGATCGCGAGGTCGTTGGTGGGGTCGTACCCCCACCACCCGCCGGTCCAGGCCTCGACCCACGCATGACTCTGCCCCTCGACCGTGCGGTCGATGACTGCCGACCTGCTCGGGTGCAGGTAGCCGGACACATAGCGCGACGGGATGCCGAGGCTGCGCAACATCACCAAGGACAGGTGCGCGTAATCCTGGCAGACGCCTTTCTTTTCTTTCCAGGCCTCGACCGCGGAGGTGTGGACGCCGGTGGTGCCGGGAACGTACTCCATCTCGGTGTGCACCCATTGGCACACGGCGAGCACAGCCTCTTGAGGGGTGAGCCCCTTGGTGAGGCGTTTGGCCACCTGACCGAGCTGCCTGCTCACCGGTACGTATCCGGTGTTGCTCAGCACCTCGTCATATCGGTCGATCACCGAGTCGTGGTGCAGCGATTCCCAATCGAGCAATTCGTCGTCCGAAGGCATTGCGTCGGGCTCGGTTTCGACCACCGACAGGCCCGACACCTCGAGTTCCTCGTGAGGAGCATGCAGGTCGAAGGCGGTGACCGCGGTCCCCCAGTAGTCGGTGTACCGATACGACCTCGTCGCGGGGATCGTCTCCACGCGGTTGATGATCACGTTCTGCCGGGTATCGCTCCGGGGCGTCAGCCGGGCCTCGTTGTACGAAGAGGTGACCGGGGCGTTGTAGGCAAATCCCGTCGAATGCACGACCCGCAATCGCCAGCTCACAGCTCACTCTCCTCGATGAATCGGTCGACCGAATCGCTTGCGGACGTATCCGCCCACGCGACATACGGCGACACGTGAAAGTACTGGGCCGTCACGGCCTCGCTGACCTCGCGGCACGTCTCCTGCAGATCGAGCAACCGGGTCTGCAAGTCGTCCAACAACATTCCTGGCTGCATGAACTCGAGCCCGCTTCGTGCCCGGCCCAGGAGACGTTGCGCCTCGGCCTGCGCGCCCACCCGGCTCGGCCGGTTGTCGAGCTCGATCAATTGCCGTTCGGCCAGGCTGATCGCGTGGAACACCGATCGTGGGAACAGCCGGTCGAGGAGCAGGAATTCGACCACCCGGGTCGCATCGAGTGCGCCCCGGTAGGTCCGTAGGTAGGTGTCGTGTGCACCCGCGGACCGCAGCACCGTCACCCACGCCGGTGAACCCGATCGGTCACCCGCGCGCGACAACAACATCCGGATGGTCATGTCCACACGCTCGACCGATCGGCCGAGCAGGAGGTAGCGATAACCGTCATCGTGGCTGAGGGTGGCGTCGGCCAGTCCGGCGAACATCGCCGCCCGGTTCTTGACAAAGGACAGGAACTCGTACGGCCCGAGCTTGCGCGACGCCCGCTCGGCGTCACCCAGGCCGTTGTAGGTGGTGTTGAGACATTCCCACATCTCGCTCGACGTGACTTCGCGTGCGCCCCTTGCATTTTCCCGGGCCTGACCCACGCTGTCGACGATGGAGCCAGGTTCCTTCTTGGAGTAGGCGACCCGGTCGGTCAACGACCAGGCGTCCAGCTCCACATCGGCTGGGGGCAACTCCATCCCCAGCACCTGCAAGACCAGTCGACACCGGCCGTCGGGATCAACCGTGGCGTCCTCGAGCAGTTGGTGTACCGCCACATCAAGGATCCGGGCTGTGTCGTCGGCGCGTTCTACGTAGCGTCCGATCCAGTACAGGGATTCGGCGTTGCGTGCGAGCATCATCGGCGGGCACCACCCTGCTGCGACATCGACTGGCTCTGCCTCTGACCGGTCGGACCCTGACTCTGGATCTGACTGTGTCGACCGGTCACACCCGCCTGCTGTTGCTGCTGTTGTTGCTGATCCTGCATGGCGGCGGTGTCCGGCCCCTGCTCGGTGGGAGTACTCGGAGCCCTGAGGTCTTGGCTCCGGACGAGTTCGTCGCCCGAGAGTTCCCGCTCCTCACCCGACGTACGGGTCGCGAGAACCCAGGTGTCCTTGGAGCCACCACCCTGGCTCGAGTTGACCACCAGACTGCCCTCCGGGAGCGCCACCCGGGTCAGCCCGCCGGGCAGCACCCACACCGACTCGCCATCGTTGACGGCAAACGGACGCAGATCCACGTGACGCGGCGCCAGCTTGCCACCGATCTTGGTGGGCACCGTCGAGAGCTGCACCACCGGCTGCGCGATCCAGCCACGAGGGTCGAGTCTGACCTTGCGGGCCAGCACGTCCAGTTCCTCCGATGTGGCATCGGGACCGAAGACGATGCCGTAACCCCCTGATCCCTCAACGGGTTTCACCACGAGTTCGTCAATCCGGTCGAGCACCTCCTCGCGCTCGTCGTCGAGCCAGCAACGCAAGGTGTCGACGTTGCCGAGGCTGGGCTTCTCGCCCAGGTAGTACTCGATGATCTCGGGAACGTAGGTGTACGTGAGCTTGTCGTCACCGACCCCGTTGCCGACGGCACTGGAGATCACCACGTTGCCGGCACGTGCCGCGTTGAGCAGTCCGGCGACGCCCAGCATGGAGTCGGGGCGGAACTGCATCGGGTCGAGGAAGTCGTCGTCGATGCGGCGGTAGATCACGTCTACTCGCTGCTCCCCCTCCGTGGTTCGCATGTACACCACGTTGTCGCGGCAGAAGAGGTCGCGGCCCTCCACCAATTCCACACCCATCTGCCTCGCGAGAAGCGAGTGCTCGAAGTACGCAGAGTTCGCCACGCCGGGGGTGAGGACGACGACGTTCGGGTCGGCCTCGTTGAATGCCGCCGACGCCCGCAGGGCCCGGAGCAGGTGGGTCGAGTAATCGCCGACCGCCCGAACCCGGTGTGAGGCAAACAGATCCGGGAACACCCTGGCCATGGTGCGACGGTTCTCCATCACGTACGACACACCCGATGGCGAGCGCAGGTTGTCCTCGAGCACCCGGAAGTCACCGTGCTCGTCGCGGATCAGGTCGATGCCGGCGACGTGGATACGAACCCCGTTGGGAGGCCTGATACCCACCGCCTGGCGATGGAAGTGCTCACATGAGGTGATCAGCCGTTTGGGAACGACCCCGTCGCGCAGGATCTCCTGCTCGCCGTAAATGTCGTCGAGGAACATCTCCAGGGCTTTGACCCGCTGGGTGATTCCGCGTTCGAGCTTGGCCCATTCACCTGCCGAGATGACTCGGGGAACCACGTCGAGCGGGAAGGGGCGCTCCTGCCGCACAGCGAGAACGTGATGCCCTGATCGATGAAGGCCCGACCGAGAGCGTCGACGCGGGTGTCGAGGTCGGCACCGTCGTAACTGCCCAGGGACTTGTGGATCCCCCGGTACGGTCCGCGAACCTCGCCGTTGTCGTCGAACATCTCGTCGAACGCGCCGTCATAAGGGCCCGCGGCGTAGCCGTTGAAGATGCCGCTCGGCTTCGCAGCGCCCTTCGCCGCGGTCTTCTTGGCCGGCGGCTTGGAACCGTTGCCTTTCGGCCCGGCCACCTTTGCCGGCTTCTTCTTGCCCGTCGTGGTCTCGGCTGACACCTTGGTACCGGTGGCACGAGTGGCCACGGCGCGCTTTGACCCTGCTGCAGTTGCCGCACTCATGTGAACATCGTGCCGTAAGTGGCTGGTGTTGGCAGTCTTGCCTGCGGTATCCGCTACCTGCGCCGCTGCGATTTGGGTGCACACCGGGCCGGCTGGTAACGTAGTGCGCTGGTGCTGACACCAAAACCCGTATCGCTGAGCTAAGGAAAACACACGCGTGGCAAACATCAAGTCGCAGATCAAGCGGAACAAGACCAACGACAGCGCACGGCTGCGCAACCAGTCGGTGAAGTCGTCGCTGCGGACCGCGATTCGCTCCTTCCGCGAGGCTGTCTCAGCCGGCGAGAAGGACAAGGCTTCCGAGCTGCTGGTCAGCACCAGCAAGAAGCTCGACAAGGCCGCGAGCAAGGGCGTCATCCACGCCAACCAGGCAGCCAACAAGAAATCGGCGATGGCTGTCTCGCTCAACAAGCTCTGATCGAGCCCGCCCGATAACCGGGCACAACTGAACTTTTATAACTCGCTCACCCCGACGATCCCCCACGCGGTCGTCGGGGTGAGCGTCGTCTGTCATCACCGCGTTTTTCGGACCAAAGCCGTTGACCGTGCCGAAACTCCCGTTCACCGGGCCCTAGTTCGCATCGACCGTGCCGAAACGCTAGTTCACCGTGCCGTAAGTCGAATCGAGTGGGCCTAAGCACCTCAGTCTCCCGATCGCTACAGCGAGTCGAGATGCTCGTGCCCACTTTTTCGGCACGGTCAGCGGCTGTTACGGCACGGTCAACGGCTGTTTCGGCACGGTCAACGGCGTCAGCGACGACGAGAGGGACGCAGATCTGCGACCGCGGCCACCGCGCGTTGCAGACTGTAATCCGCGTCGGCGGCTTGACCTTTCACCTCGCCGTTCAAGGTTGCCACCACGGTCATCGCCTTGGCGATGGACACCGAGTCCCACGCCGACGCCTGGCCCTGAACCTTTTTCACCCGCCACGGCGGCATGCCCAGTTCCGACGCAGCCGAATACTGATCCATTCTGCCGATACCGCGAACCCGGGCGATCGCATGCACCGCTTCGGCCAACGCATCGGCGAGCAGAACGTGCGGAACACCGTGATGATGAGCCACTGCAACGATTCCAGCGCTCCAGGCCGGTCACCGGTGACCGCCTTGTCTGCGACTTCGAAGCCGGTGATCTCCGGGCGACCCGAGTAGTAGCGGGCGACCGCGGCCACATCCACCTTGCCCCCGGTGTCGGCGGCCAACTGACTGCATGCTGCAGCCAGCTCGCGCAGGTCTGCCCGTACCGAATCCAAGATCTTCTCGATGACGTCGGGGCCCGCCTTCACCCCGTGACTGCGTAACTCGTTGCGGACGAAATCCGCTCGCGCCGATGGTTTGAGCGCAGCGCAGTCATGTTCTTCGACACCCGACTTCCGCAGGGCAGCGACCATGGATTTCGCACGCCCCGATCCTGAATGGACCACCACCAGCGTGACGCCTTCAGGTGGACTCGCTGCCACTTCGGTGACCAGCTTGGCCGGTTCCTTCCCGGCTTCACCGGCGGCCTCCAGGATCACGATGCGATCTTCGGCGAACAACGACGGACTGAGCAGTTCTGCGAGTTCGTGTTCGGTCGCATCTCCGGCGCGCAGCCGCGTCACCGGGATATCGCCAGGATTGTCGACCGCCCCCCTGACAGCGGCAACGATGCCCGCGGTTGCCCGCTCACAGAGGAACTCGTCGTCGCCCAACACCAGATGCACACTGCTCACCCGGTCATCGTGCCAGAGACCGACGACAGGTCACCACAGAGTGATCGTGGCCATCGGAAGAGAACTCAACTGCTCGGCCACCACCACCATCCACCACAGCGCCGGACCGACGAACCGGACCAGCAACGTTGCCAGCGGCGGGCAGAGCACCACCAGGGCCGCAGCGGCCGTACCCAGCACCGTGATGGGCGGGACCGCAAGTGTCACCGCGATGTTCGCGACGATCGCCACCAGGCTGATCTGACCGCTGATCATCACGACGATCGGAAGGGTGACCACCTGCGCCGCGACGGCGACGGCAAGCACCTCGGCGAGACCACCCGGAACGCGGTGCCGTCGAAGCCGATCCACGATCGGCGGCGCCATCACGATCAGCCCAGCGGTTGCCGCGATCGACAGCATGAACCCCGGATGGACGGCAAAGGCGGGCCAGATCAGCAACAGCACAACGATGGCCGTACACAGCGCTGGCATCGCCTGGGCCCGTCGCCTGACCAGCAATGCGAGCAGTCCCACCGCACCCATCACAGCTGCCCGCACCACACTCGGACTCGGTCGGACCAGCAGCACAAAAACCACGATGGCGCAGGCGATCACAGCCACCGACAGGCGGGGCCCGGCACCCACCGCTCGCACGGCCAGGAGCAGAGCACCGATGATGATCGCAAAATTAGCGCCCGACACAGCCGTGAGGTGCGACAGCCCGCACGTTCGAAATGCGGTCTTGAGGTCATCGTCCAGAGTCGAGATGTCCCCCAGCACCATTCCGGGCACCAACCCCGATTCCGGGGTGACCAGTGCCCGTGAGGCCGTCTCCTGGAACCGGGTTCGGACCTCTGCTCCGACGCGCTGGTACCAGGGCGGCGCTCTCACGCGGCTCGGCGGCGCGGAGACGGTCAGCGTGGCCACGGTGAGGTCAGGGCGCCGCGGCGCGGACACCTTGGCAACAGTCGAGAGTGTTTGTCCCGGAACAAGACCGGACCATCCGTCCATCGGCCCCAGCACGGTTGCCGCCACGTCGGTGACGTCCCGGCCCCGCACCGCCACCACATCGACCGCAAGCACCACTCGATCCGTGCCGGCGATGATGCGCGGGTCGTCTGACACCCGAAGGGTCATGGTTGTCTTGCTTCCGCGCATCGACTCGGCCGCCAGCGGGTGCTCGGCCAGTTGGTGCTGACGCACCACCAGCGCCCACCCGAATCCGGCCATGGTTCCGGCGACCCCCAACACCACAGGCAGAACCAGCAGACGAGATCCGCGTGCCGTCCAAGCGATCGCCACGAGCGCAACCACACTGGCCGATACGCTCGCCGCAACCGTGATGCCAAGGGGGCCAACAATCCCCACGACCGTCATCGTCCACGCTCCGACTGCCGCGGGCACCAGCCGCACGTCGAGACCCACCGACGTGGGCGCCCGGACGTCGGTGCCGTTCACACCGTGACCTTGTCCTTCAGCTTCTCGAGGCGGGCGGGACCGATCCCGTCGACTTCGGCCAGCTGATCGACCGAGGTGAAGTTCCCGTGGGCCTGCCGCCACGCGATGATCGCGGCCGCGGTGACCGGGCCCACCCCGGGTAGCGTGTCCAGCTCGGCTTCGGTCGCCGTGTTCAGGTTCACCGTGCCCGCCCCATCGGCCGTTCCTGCCGCACCGGGCCCGGTGGTGCGGTGCCGGCAGCGGCCGGCGGACTCCCGGCACCGTCCACCGCGACGACGGCACTGCGCATCTGGAACCCTCCCGCCGGGTCGGTGAAACCGACGAGTACCTGATCACCATCCCGAAGTGGCTGGGCCAGGTTGAGGCTCAACAGATCTGCGTTCTGCTTCGCTCCCCCCGCCTTGTCGATGGCGTCGGCAACACGAGCTTGTGGAGGTAACCGAACCAATCCGGGACGGTGCACCAAACCGACCACACTCACCACCAGTTCCGCCGGGGGTGCAGGGCTCGGCGGCGACGGCGTCGCTTCCGGGGCCGGAACCCCTGCCGATTCCGGAAAGCTCACGGGCACCTCGGATCCCGCGTCAGGCCCGGCGAACGCGGTGTACAGGGCGATCAGAGTTGCCACGATGCCGACCGCCACCAACCCGATCGCCGCTGCCGGGGTCGAACGCCACCGCCGTCGCAGCGGTCCGGCATCGAGGTCGTCGGGGTCATCGGGGTCATCGGTCCAGTGACCACGTGCGCCGCCGGCCGCACCCGCCGGCGGGGCATCGCCACCGCCATCGGGCGAATCCGGGTTGTCGTGCATCCACTGCGCCGAACCGAGCCAGGCAGGGGCCATCGGTTCTGCCACCGGGACGGATGGCTCAGGCGTGTCCGGCGCGGTCGGCGACGCCGTCAACCGGTCCAGGTTGCTTCTCATACCCGAACGGTAGGAGACAGATTTCTGCGTTCAGATCAGAACGCCACCCGGCGGCGCGGTGCTGTGGACAACCCGGCGAGTGTTGACAAAGTCAGTCGACATCGATGTGGTCGAGCGACGTTGTCACAGCGATCCCCACCGCACCGCTCCCCACATGTCGCGACAACACGGGCCCGAGGTCGGATTGCACCAGCGAGGTGATGGTGAGCTTGGACTGCAGGGAGTCGATGATCTGCTCTGCTAATTCGGGTGCGTCGCAATGCTGTACACCCAGCGTGATGGGACGGCGTTCGGCGACGTCCACGGCCGTGTCGATCATCTTGGCGATCGCCTTGGACATGGTTCGCTGTTTTTCCTTGAGCGCCAGCGTGCCATCGACCACCCGAAGTATCGGCTTGATCGCGAGGGCCGAGGCGAACAGGCGGGTGGTGGCACCGATGCGACCACTCGACCGCAGGTTCTCGAGTTGTTGTACACACAGCAGACACTCCGTGGTGGACCCCACCCGGATCGCTGCCTCATACGCCCGGTCCATGTCGGCGCCGGTCTCCGCGGTCTGCGCGGCGGCGATCGCCGCAAACCCGACCCCCAGACCCACGGTGCGGGAATCGACCACTCGGATCCGGCCTTGGAACTTTTCGGCCGCCAGTCTCGCCGAGCCCCATGTCCCACTGAACCGACGCGACAGATGCACGGCGATCACGCCGTCGCCGTCGCTGAGGTCGACCGCCTTCTCGTAGGCGGCCTCGAGATCGGCCGGGGAGACGCCGGACGTGGTGGTCTGCGGATCGTTGAAGATGTCCGGGCCGATGTCGTCGACATCTTCGAGCAAATCCTGATCGGCGGTCAGCACATGCATGGGTACTTGCTCGATGCGGTACCGCTCGCGGATCGGCGCGGGTAGGCGGGCCGACGAGTCGGTGACGATGGTGACGGTCACAATGCCACGCTAGTCGCGGTCGCGGCGGCGACGGCATCGCCCACCAGGTCGGCCACTTCCCGATGACAGCCGAACCCCCAGTGGATCCCGTCCGGGTTGCCTTCACCGTGGTCGAAATGGCGTGCCGTCGGGTCCAGCAGGTCGACCAGGGGGACCTGCGCCTGCGTGGCCCAATCAGTCATCGCGCCAACGGTTTTCGGTCGCCCGGCATGCACTTTCCCGTAGTACGGACTCCGATGGGTGGACGGCAGGCAGGCGACCACCGGCAGGTCGGGCCGAACCGCGACCAGGGCCTCGTGGATCTTCGTCAGGTAGTCGGTGGTCAACGCGGGCGGCAACGCCAACGGCCATCCGAGCGGCGAGAGTCTCGGCTGCAGCCACCCGTATGCGTTGCGAACCTGCTGCCGAAGCGCCGGGGGACGGATGTACCGAATCTGCTCACGGAGCGCCGTCGGTAGCGGGGACGGCAACGAATCCATCCCTCCGAAGGCGAACACCACGGCCTTGGCCCTCGGAACCGCCGACCAGATGCGCGGGTCCTGGGTGAGGGCCCACCACACGTCACGACTGGTCCACCCGATGCGCCCGAACAACTCCAGACGCAGATCCAGGCGTTCGGCCGCCAGAACCGGCCAGATCCGGGAGTCATCGGCAGGTAGACCACCGGTGGGTCCGTAGTAGGCCAGAGAGTCGGACAGGACCAGCAGGCTGTCGCGGACCGGCGGTCGACCCGCCGAGGTGCCGTCGCTTGAACTCATCAACAGGTCACTGCACTGCGTCGTCGGCGACCTCGGCCGATGCGTTCCACACATCGAGCCGCCACGTGGTCTCGTCGTCGGCACCGTGACCGCTCAGCTGAACCCAACTCGTGTTCGCGAGACCCCCGAGCACAGGCCAGTGGCTCACCGGCAACCGCAGCAGGCCCGCGGTCATCGCAGCGATGACCCCGCCGTGAGCCACCAGGACCACGGGGGCATCCGCGTCGTCTCCGCGACCCCAGTCCCCCAACTCGGCCACGAGTTCGTCGACCACCGGCATGCTGCGCTGGGCCACATCGGTGCGACTCTCGCCACCTGGTGGTCGCCATGAAGCATCGTCGCGCCACACCTTGCGGGCCCCGGGCATCTGGGCATCCACTTCATGGTGGGTCAGACCCTGCCACTCACCGAGATGCGTTTCACGCAGACGACGATCGGTGGCAACCTCCATGCCCACCTGATCGGCAAGGGCAGCTGCAGTGTCGCGGGCCCGCCGCAGATCAGAGGAGATGATCAACCGTGGGCCGCGGGAAGCCAACACTTTCGCCGCCGCAGCGGCCTGCCGAACTCCGAGTTCGGACAGGTCGGTGTCGAGTTGCCCCTGCATGCGGCTGCCTGCGTTGTAGTCGGTCTGACCGTGGCGCAGGAGAAGCAGTCGTCGTACAACCGGGGTCATCCGTTCGACGCTCGAGTCGTGGCCGTCCGGCCGAATCGACTCATTCACCAAGGTCACCCCGATCGCTGTCACCGGCTTCCGCAGTGGATTCGATTCCGGGGATCTCGATGATCGGGCAGTCTTTCCACAGCCGTTCGAGGGCGTAGAACTCGCGCTCCTCGTTGTGCAGCACGTGGATCACCACGTCGATGTAGTCGAGAAGGGTCCAGCGGCCTTCTCTGGTCCCCTCCCGACGGACAGGTTTGTTGCCGGCCTCGCGGAGCTTTTCTTCGATCTCGTCGACGATCGACGCGACCTGACGTTCGTTGTCGGCCGATGCGATCACGAAACAGTCGGTGATCACGAGCTGTTCGGACACGTCGATCACGATGACGTTGGCGGCCAACTTGTCGGCGGCCGCGTGGGCGGCCACGGTTGCCATGGAAACCGCCTCGGATGACGCTGTCACTGAATGCCTTTCGATTGGTATAACTTTCGCTTGCTGATGTACTGCACCACCCCGTCGGGAACGAGGTACCACACCGGCCGGCCGGTGCCGGCACGCATCCGGCAATCGGTCGAAGAAATGGCCAGCGCCGGTATCTCCATCAGATGAAGGGTATCGGGCGGCAGCTTGTCGAGGTGCTGGTCGAGATGGGCGGCGCCAAGTTCATACCCCGGCCGACTCACGCCGACGAAGCTCGCGAACTCGAACAGACCCTCCCAGTTCTGCCACGACAGGATCGACGCCAGCGCGTCGGCGCCGGTGATGAAGAACAACTCCGCGTCCGGGTTGAGTGTGTGCAGGTCGCGAAGGGTGTCGACCGTGTAGGTATCTCCCTGGCGATCGATGTCCACCCTACTCACCGAGAACCGGGGGTTGGCCGCAGTGGCGATCACCGTCATCAGATAGCGGTCTTCCGGCGGGCTCACGTTCCGGTCCGACCGGTTCTTCTGCCAGGGTCGTCCGGTGGGGACAAAGATGACCTCATCCAGGTCGAACCGGTCGGCAACCTCGCTCGCCGCCACCAGGTGACCGTTGTGGATCGGATCGAACGTGCCGCCCATCACCCCGATCCGCCGACCGCGCGGCTCCTGTCGGTGTGGCGCGATCTCGGGCATAGGGGCTGAGTGTACTGAGCGTGTGAGGTCCACAGCAGATCAGACCGGCAACAGGTTGGCGATGACCTTGGCGAGTTGACCGGCGTTGCGACATTCGTGCATCTCGATGACCGCCGAGTAGGTGCCTGCCACCGAGTCCCCCGTGTCCCAGTTCACTGCGGCTTCCGGATTGAGCCAATAGGCATGCCGGGTGCTCTCGACCATGCGCGTGAGCGCTTCGAGTTGGGGGTCGTGGTAGTTGTTGCGCCCGTCGCCCAGGATCAGCAGGGCGCCCCGGCGCGTGAGGGCGTCGAGGTGGTCGTCCGCAAATCCGCCGAACGCGTGACCGTAGTCCGAGTGGCCGTCGCGGGTGATCAATCGGGCGCCGGCGAGCATCTCCCGCACAGCTGTCGCGAAATCGAGATCGGGCCCGTCGAAATGCTCGGTGACCTCGTCCACGGTGTCGACGAAGGCGAACACCCTGACCTTCGAGAACTGTTGGCGTAGGGCGTAGACGAGCTGCAGGGTGAACTGCGAGAACCCCGCCACCGAGCCCGAGACATCACACAGGACAACCAATTCCGGCCGACCGGGCCGAGGTTTGCGGCGCACCAGGTCGATGGGCACACCGCCGGTGGACATCGACGCCCGCAGCGTTTTGCGCACGTCGATCGACCCACGGTGGGCGCGTCGCCTGCGGATCTCGAGGCGCGCCGCCAGTAACCGTGCCAGCGGAGCGATGGTGCGACGGACCTCCGCAAGATCAGCGGCGCCGGCGGAGAGGAAGTTGACCCGTTCGGGAAGATTGGGGACCGCGTACTGCGAGACCTGCTCGCGGCCGTTCCGCTGGGCCATCCGGCGCCTGGTCTCCTGTTCGATCAACGACCTGAACTTCTGTACCCGGTCGGCCGCTGCCCGCCGGTACAGCGGTTCGGTGCCGGCGGACTCGTCTCCCGCGCCGGCTGCCATGGCGGCGGCGATCTGCGCGATGAGGGTCTGGGGATTGATCGTCGACATCGCCTGATAGGTGGAGAACGCCGGACCGCGATTGGATCGGTAACTGCCGAGCTGCGCCACGGCCATCGCCGCGAATGCGGCCAGTTCGGCCTGCGCCTGCGGTGAGTCGTCCGCCAGCAACTCGGCGAGCCGTTCACGCACCGCGTCCACATCGATGTTCCCGTCGGCGTCAGGCGTGAACGCGTCGTCGTCGACGCCGCTGCGTTCGCCCATGCCCAACGGGAACCAGAGGTCGAAGACCGAATCGAACACCCGGCGGTGTCCGTTGTCGTGCAGGAGTGTGCACGCCATGCCCTCACGGAAGCTGTCCCGGTCGAGCAGATCCAGCACTGCCGTCGCCTGGCCCGCATCGATCAGGTTGGCCGGTCCGACGACGATGCCGCGGGCCCGCAGATCATCCACGAATCTGGTGAGCTGGCTGATGAACGGGGCATCCACGGGCGCGCTCAGCTCAACTTCAGCTCTTTGAGCGCCGTGGCGAGGTCGGGACGATGTTTGAGGACCACGCCGAGGGTCTTCGCGATGACCCCCTCGTCGATCCGTGACCCCGGCTTCTCCCCCACTCCCAGAGCCAGCAAGGTGTTGGCCCAGTCGATCGTCTCGGCAACCGACGGCTTCTTACGGATGTCGAGGGTGCGGAGAACTCCGATGATGCGCACCAGTTCCTTCGCGACGGATTCGGCGAGCTGCGGGACACGACTGGCGAGGATCTCGCGCTCGCGGGCCGCATCGGGGAAGTCGATGTAGAGGTACAGGCAGCGTCGTTTGAGGGCTTCGGACAGTTCGCGCGTCGCGTTGGAGGTGAGCAGGACGATGGGCCGCCGGTCGGCGGTCACGGTGCCCATCTCCGGAATGGTGATCGCGAAGTCGCTGAGCACCTCGAGCAGCAGGCCCTCGATGTCGACGTCGGCCTTGTCGACCTCATCGATCAGCAGCACCGTCGGGCCGGGCTGCGAGATCGCTTTCAGCAGCGGCCGGGGCAGGAGGAACTCGTCCGAGAAGATGTCGGCTTTCGTCTCGTCCCATCCGCGCTGCCCTGTCGCCTGGATGGCGAGGATCTGCTTGGCGTGATTCCACTCATACAGTGCGCGAGCCTCGTCGATGCCCTCATAGCACTGCAGTCGCACCAGATCGGCGTTCGTCGACTGCGAGATGGCGCGCGCGAGTTCGGTTTTACCCACACCGGCCGGTCCCTCGACCAGGAGCGGTTTGCCCAGCCGGTCGGCAAGGAACACCGACGTGGAGGTCGCGTCGTCGGCGAGATAGCCGACGCCGGCGAGCGTTTCGCGGACGCCGGGCACATCGGTGAAACTAGGCTGTACGCCCACAGGTCACTCCTCAGGATCGAAAATCAGGTGTCAGCCGGCTCGTCCACCGGGTCAGCGAGGCCGCGTCTGGCCGTTCCCCCACGCGATCCACTTCGTGGACGTGAGTTCCGGAAGTCCCATCGGTCCACGGGCGTGCAACTTCTGCGTGGAGATACCGATCTCGGCGCCGAAGCCGAACTGTTCACCGTCGGTGAATGCGGTGGACGCGTTCACCATCACCGCGGCGGCATCGACGCGGTTGGTGAACTCTTCGGCGGCAGCGAGGTCCGTGGTGACGATGGCCTCGGTGTGGCTGGTGCCGTACCGGTCGATGTGGTCGATCGCCTCGTCGATCCCACCCACGATCTTCACAGCGATGTCGAGGGTGAGGTATTCGTCGGCCCAGTCCTGCTCGGTCGCCGGAACCATGCCCGGTTCGTCCCCGTGGATGGTCACCCCCGAGGTCTGCAAGACCTGGGTCAGTCGCGGCAGGGCGGTCTCCGCGATGGCCCGGTCGACCAAGACGGTCTCGGCGGTGTTGCACACGCTCGGTCGGCGGGTCTTGGAGTTGACCACCAGATCCTCGGCCATGTCGAGATCGGCGGCTGCGTGAATGTAGATGTGGCAGTTGCCCGTACCGGTCTCGATGGTCGGCACGGTCGCGTTCTCCACGACTGCTTTGATCAACCCGGCCCCGCCACGTGGGATGACCACATCGACCAGTCCACGAGCCCGGATCAGATGGGTAACACTCGACCGGTCGTCGGACGGGAGCAGTTGGACGGCATCAGCGGGCACACCAGCGGCGGTCAGCGTCTCGCGCAGGATGCGTACCAGCTCTGCGTTCGAACCCGCCGCGGACGACGACCCACGAAGAAGCGCTGCGTTACCCGATTTCAGCGCGATACCGAATGCGTCGACGGTGACGTTGGGCCGCGCCTCGTACACCATCCCGACGACACCGAGGGGCACGCGGACCTGACGCAACTGCATCCCGTTGGGCAACGTCTTGCCCTGGATGACGTCGCCGATCGGATCGGGCAGAACGGCGACTTGCCGCAGGCCCTGGGCGATGCCCTCGACGCGGTCGGCGGTCAGACGCAGGCGGTCGATGAGACTGGCCTCCACACCTGCCGCCTCGGCCCGGGCGACATCGCCCGCGTTCGCCGCCAGGATGGCATCGGTCTGGACGAGAAGAGCCTCCGCTGCGTCATGCAGCACCTGGTTCTTCTGGATGGTCGTCAGTCGGGCCAGCATCCTGGACGCAGCTTTCGCCGCGGTCGCCTGGGCACGAACGATCTGTTCGACATCAGCCGCAGTGGTGATGGAAGCACTCATCGGTCCAGGATAAGGGTTCAGGGAGTTCATCCCTGATCGACGTCATCCTGGCGGCCGTCTTGTGCGCTGTCGAACGAGCCATGGCGGCCCGCTCCCCCTGCGAACCGAGAAGCACCGGCCACGGTGTCGCTTGCCAACGACGTCAGTCCGTGCGCGAACTCATTGCTCAGTGCATCTCTCTCTGCCATACCTTCCTGCTCGATCACCGACAGCCGGTCCTGACGTAGACACGTCTGCGGGAAGGCAGCGATCTCGCGCGCGAGATGCTTCGCGGCGCGCACCGCTTCGCCGTGCGGCACCACCCTGTTCACCAAGCCGATGTGATGGGCTTCTGAAGCCGAGACCGCCCGTCCGGTCAGGATGAGATCCATCGCATGCGAGGTGCCGATCAGGCGCGGCAACCGCACGGTGCCGCCGTCGATCAGCGGCACACCCCAGCGGCGACAGAACACACCGAGCACCGCGTCATCCTCGGCTATGCGCATGTCGGCCCACAAGGCCAGTTCGAGTCCGCCGGCGACCGCGTGTCCGCTGATGGCCGCGATCACCGGTTTGGACAGTTGCATCCGGGTCGGTCCCATCGGGCCGTCGCCATCGGGCTCCACCCGGTTGACCTTGTCTCCGGTCGCGACCGCTTTGAGATCTGCACCGGCGCAGAAGGTTCCACCCTCTCCGTGCAGTACCGCGACCGCGGCGTCGGGATCGGCGTCAAACGCGCGAAAGGCGTCCGCCAGCGCTGCGGCGGTCTCGCCGTCGACGGCGTTGCGCACCTCGGGCCGGTTGATGCCGATCGTGGTGACCGATCCTTCGCGGCGCACCACCACTGTGTTCGTCATGTGTCTCCCTTGGCCGGATGGGTCCGAACGTATCGCCGAAACCGCAGCGGCGACGCCTCTTCGACGCACATGCGCGCGGCAGAGCTACCTGAGGGAAGCGACGTAGTCCGTCGCCCTGGCTGCGGACCGGCGTGCCGCCGACTGCAGATCCGATCCCGCGGCCAGGTATGCAGCAAGAGAACCGACGAAGTGGTCACCGGCTCCCGTTGTGTCATGTGCGTGCACCTTCTCGACGTCGAATGTCTCGACCGAGCCGCCTGTGGCAACCACCACGCCGCGGGCGCCGAGAGTGATGACCACCGACCGCGCCACCTCCAGCAGTCGCCGGGCCATGTCGCCGGGATCAGTGAGCCGCCGGTCGCCGCAGTAATACTCGGCCTCCACCGCGTTGACCACCAACGGGTCGGCCGCGCCCAAAATGTTGTTGTCCAGCGGGGCGACCGGGCTGGGGTTGAGGATGAAACGGCAGTCGCCGGCTTCGTTCCATCCCACCACGGCCGCCGTCACCGATCGTGGGGATTCCAGTTGCGTCAGAACCACTTTCGGGGCGAGAGCGTCGAGCGCAGCGGTGACATGGTCCGCCGAGACCTGATCATTGGCACCGGAGATGACGATGATGCTGTTGTCTCCATCGGCATCGACCTCGATGACGGCGCGGCCACTTGCGCCGGCCACCTCGACGACGTGGCGGGTGTCCACACCGGCGGCGTCCTGGTGCCGGCGCATCGTTGTACCCGCGTCGTCGTCGCCCACTGCACCGATCAGGGCGGTGGGGCCGATGTCTACTGCCGCAAGTGCCTGATTCGCCCCTTTACCGCCGGGCCGTTCCACGTAGCTCGTGCCCATCACCGTCTCGCCGACCCGTGGCCGACGGTCGGTGCGGACCACGAGGTCCAGGTTCAACGTGCCGACCACTGCGACCAGTGGCGAGCCGACGTCCGATGCTGCTCTCGATTCGGGACTACGCATGTCTGCGATTGTCCCCCGACGACCGCGCCGTTGTCGCCGTCCTGATCCAAGGCGGAAAGCCAGGCACGCTCGACCAGCATCTCGGCCCGATCCGCGGTCGCATTCAACAGGTTGCCAGGGCCTTTCGGAGCACTGGATACGACGCGCGGTCGAGATACAGCCCGTACGCTCGCACCACCCTGACGAACTGGCTTGCATACTGGCAGTGAAACGCCGCGTTGGCGGGCATCCATCGCGAGGGCTGCTTGTCGCTCTTGTCCTGGTTCGCTTCCCCGTCGACCGCCACCAGGTTCGCCGGATCGTTCGCAAACCGTTGTCTCACAACGGCATCCCAGCGACGCGCACCCATCGACCAGGCGTAGGCCAACGGCACGATGTGGTCGATCTGCACCTTTGCGCCGGACCCTTTGCCCCGCCGGAAGACAATCCAGCGCCCGCTGTACGGGCTCTGCAGTTCACCGGCGGCCACCGCTCGCGGACAACTGTCGATGGCCGTGAACACCTTGTCGCGCAGGTCCCGATCGAGTATGTCGTTGCGGGTGTCGCATCCGTTGCCGGCTCCCCGCGCATCGGTACCGTCGGTCCACGCCTCGCCGAAGGAGCTGCGTTCGTAGTCGGTCGATTTCGGGCGCTCCGCGAGTGCCGGGATCACCGCCAAGTCGGCCAGAACCGCTCGGGCATCGGTGGACCCGATGTGCGGATCCACACCGGTGAGCCCGTCGCTCGCCGCGAACACCGCCGCCATCGCGAAGGCGAACAGCGCCAACCACCACTTCAGGGCAACGGTACCGCCGTCACGACTTGTCCAGATAGGCCAACCGGACGGGCCCGAGGATCGAGTCGACGAGACCCGCCATCGGCTTGTGGTCGACGAGCGTGAGGTCGCGGCCCACCACTTCGTCGGCCAGCGCGCGGGTGTCCTCGATGAGGTCGCCGTCGGTGAGGAGAGAGAGGAACTTGAGCGACGACGTCTGCCCCGATTGGAGGGAGCCAAGCAGATCACCTTCCCTCCGCTGCGCCAGGTCGACGATCGACAACGCGAATCCGTCATTGGACTCCGCGACAGCCCGTAACCGTTCCATCGCCGGCGACATCTCCGACGCACCGGTCACCAGAAGACACAATCCGGGCAGACCACCACGGCCGACGCGGCCCCGCAATTGGTGCAGCTGACTGACCCCGAAACGCTCGGCGTCCACGATCACCATGGTGGTCGCATTGGGCACGTCCACTCCCACCTCGATCACCGTTGTCGATACCAAGATGTCGATGTCCCCTGCGGTGAAGTCGGCCATCAGCAGGGCCTTCTCGTCCGCGGGCAGTCGACCGTGCAGGAGGCCGAGGCGATGAACACCCAACCGCCCTTCACTCAGCGTTGTGAACATGTCCACCGCGGACGTGGCCGGTTCGGCTGCTGCTTCGGCGCCTTTGCGCTCCGACTTCTGCCCGGCCGCAGTCCCGTCGTCGCCGATCCGGGCGCACACCACATACACCTGTCGACCGGCCTCGACCTCCTCGTTCACCCGTTCCCAGACACGCTGGACCCATTTCGGATTCCCACGCGGGACCACACTCGTGGTGATGGGTTGACGACCACGCGGCAGCTCTCGGAGCGTGGAGGTCTCGAGGTCTCCGAACACGGTCATGGCCACAGTGCGCGGGATGGGGGTTGCCGTCATCACCAGCAGATGCGGGACGATTCCGTCGCGTCCACGGGACCGCAACGTATCGCGCTGTTCCACACCGAATCTGTGCTGCTCGTCGACCACGACAAAACCGAGGTTGAAGAAGTCGACGTGTTCCTGGAGGAGCGCGTGGGTGCCGATCAAGATGCCCACCTGGCCGGTGACGGTTTCCAGAAGCGCGGTGCGTTTGGCCGCCGTCTTCATGGATCCGGTGATCAGCGCGATCCGGGTGGCTCCCTCCTCTCCGTCGAGCTCACCTTCTCGCGCGAGTCCTCCGAGCATCGCCTCGAGCGTCCGGAGATGCTGAGCGGCAAGGACTTCCGTCGGAGCCAGCAGCGCGCACTGGTAGCCGTTGTCGATCACCCTCAGCATCACCAGCAGCGCCACCAGGGTTTTGCCCGACCCGACCTCTCCCTGCAGCAGCCTGCTCATCGGCGCGACGCTGGACTGATCGGCCGCGGCGATCGGGGCCGCGAGGTCGGCGCTGATCTCGTCGATCACGGCCGCCTGACCTTCGGTCAGAGTGAAGGGCAGCCGCGCGATCATCTTGTCCTCGAGGCCACCGGGTACATGCCGACAGACAGGGCCGGCCGCACCGCGGTCGACGTGGCGTCGCTGCGCCAGTGCCAGTTGCAACGCGAGCGCCTCGTCGAACTTGAGTCGGGCGCGCGCCTGGTCGATGTCGTTCTGCCCCTCGGGCACGTGAATCTTGCGAAGTGCCTCGTCGGCACCGATCAACCCGCGGGCGAGCCGCTCGGTGTCGGGCAACGGGTCGTCGATCGGATCGAGTTGGCCGAGAACGGCGCGCACGCACTGCCAGATGGTCCACGCCTGCAACTTGGCCGTGCCCCGGTACACGGGGATCACATCGCGCAGGAACTCGGCGAAGTCGATCGACCCATCTTTTTCTCCGCCGCCGTCTCCTGCGTCCACCGCAAGCGCTTTGGCGATCCCCGCCATCACCGCCGACCCCACCGCATCGTCGGCCTCGATCGAGGTGCCGTCCTCTGGCAGCAGCAGCCAGTTCGGGTGTGTGAGCTGTAGTTCGTTGCGGAAGTACTTGACCTCGCCGGCCATCATCACCCGCGTCCCCTTGGGAAGCTTCGCGGCGATCCACGGCGAGTTGAAGAACGTGACAGCGATCCGGACGTTCCCGTCGAAGACAACGAGTTTGACCATCTTCCGGCGGGAATTGCGGATCGGGATCGTCTTGTTCTCCTCGACCCGGGCCACCACGGTGAGGCGCTCACCGGGTTCGGGTTTGCGTTCGCCCGAGAGATCACCTTGTTTGACGTAGCGGTCGGGAACGTAGCGTAGGAGCTCACCGACGGTCTGCACCTTGATCTGTTCCTCGAGCATGTCGGCTGCTTTGGCGCCGAGCACCGTCTCGAGCGAGTCGGACAGCGAAACCACTAGCGTGCCATGCCTATTCGACTCCGACCTGCAAGAGCTCGCCGACCTGGCCGCCGGGGTAGCTGACGAACTCGACACCGGGGTGGTTGGTGTTCACATGGTGCTCGAGCTGCTCCAGAACCCCTGGATCGAGGTTCCGGCCCGCCAGCACGCTGACCATCTCGCCACCTGTGCTGAGCAGCAGATCGATCAGACCTGTCGCAGCGCCGAGGATCTCCCTGTCGATCACCAGGACTCCGTCGCCGATGAGTCCGAGATGGTCACCCGGCCGACAGGTTCCGGCAAAGGTCAGGGCGGTCTCGGTGGCCACCACCACCGCGCCGAAACGCGTTGCGGCGGCTGCTTCAGCCATCGCGTAGGCGTCGTCGTCGGCCAGTTCGGTCGGGTCGTGGACTGCCATCGCCGACAGACTCTGCACCATCGACCCGCCCGGGAGGATGACCACCGAGCGCTCCCGCGAGCGGGCAGCGGCAGCGACGGCGACGAGTTCCTGCGCCGGCAATGCCCCATTGCCCATCAACACCACATGTGCACTGTCGACCTCGATGATCGCCTTGGCCAACGCGTCCGCATCCAGTTCGCCGGCACCGTCGGTGTCGGCGCGGACCACCACGGCCCCCTCCTGTTCGAACAACTCGGCAGCCTCGTCGCCGGTGACCACGGCCACGACCGCGCGTTTACGTTTGGGAAGGTGACCGGAGTCGTCGTCCTGGCCTCGATGGGCATCGAGCAAAAAGCAGCTGATCCGGATGTCGGAGACCCTTCCCAGGGCCAGCCCCGCCTCGATCGCCGCACCCGGTTCACAGGTGTGCACGTGAATCGAGAATCGTTCACCTGCTTCGTCATCGGCACTGTCACCGACGATCACCACCGCATCACCGAGATTGTCCAGATCGCGCCGCAACGTCGAGATCTGCTCTGCGGCAGCGCCTTCGAGGAGATACATCACCTCGAAATCCATCTCATCGTCGCTCTCGCACGTCTCGCCGATCTGGTGCCCGATGCGGTCACCGCCACCGGCAAGCGCGCCCTGATAACGACGGCGGCGTGCAGATACACCGGTGAGTACCTTGACCAGTTCGTCGAAGATCACGAGCAGACCTCGTCCACCGGCGTCGACCACCCCGGCCTGAGCCAGCACGTCGAGTTGGCCGGTGGTGAGGTCGAGATCCTCGGCGCAGCCGTCGGCGATCGCCCTGGCGAGGTCGGCAGGCGTCGCCTCGATGTGTTCGGCGGCATTGTGCGCCGCGCGCCGCAGCAACGTGAGGACGGTGCCTTCACGCGGCTGGCTCACCGCGCGCGTGGCGGCCAGCGATCCGAGACGCAGGCCCGCGACCCACAATTGGTTGAAGGAGACACGGCCGCCGATGGAATTGACCTCGGCAGCGTCGGCCAGTCCGACGAGGACCTGCGAGAGAATGATGCCCGAGTTACCCCGCGCCTTGCCCACGGCACCATCAGCCATCGCCCTGGCGACCGTCGCCGTGTCGGCATCGGCCTGTACCTCGCTCACTGCGTCGGCTGCCGCCATCATCGTGTGCAGCATGTTGCTGCCGGTGTCCGAATCCGGGATGGGGAAGACGTTGAGGTCGTTGATCTCGGCGCGGACGGCGCCGAGTCCTGCCACCGCACCCTCGATCCAGTCGCGCAACAACCCGGGATCCATGGCGGGTACACCAACCTGCTCCGTCAATGTCCGCACCTCCCCTCATGTGGTCTGTTCCACAGACTAATCTGAGGGGACGACCAACCGGACCCGGCCGTATCAGCGGGACGGGGACGTGAGGCTATTTGGATCGCGGCCCACCGAGCCGCTATCCTTGCAGGGTTGCCTATCGGACGCCGGCGTCACGCCGAACACCGAGGGGCCATGACCACCAGTTTCTCACTAAGGAGTTCGACGATGGCTGCCGTCTGCGACGTATGCGCCAAGGGCCCCGGCTTCGGTAAGTCGGTCTCTCACTCACACCGGCGTACCAACCGGCGCTGGAACCCGAACATCCAGACCGTTCGGGCCCAGATCGCTCCCGGAAACCGCAAGCGCCTGAATGTTTGCACCTCATGCCTGAAGGCCGGCAAGGTCGTCCGGGGCTGACCCCGTGACCGACACACGGCCGGAATCGACCGTCGAGTCCGATTCCGTCCAGCTCAGCGACGACGGCGTTCTGCGGATCGCCGTCGCCTCTGACAAAGCGGGCAACTCCTTGGACCGCGGTTATTTCAACCGCGGCACAGAGGTCTTGCTCCAGGTGGCGCGTGGCGAGATCAAAGCCGGTGCCATTCTTCTGATCGGTACCGGCGCCAACTTCTGCGCGGGCGGCAACGTCCGCGATTTCGCGGCTGCCGACGATCGACCTGATTTCCTCGGCGGTCTCGCCGGTGACTTCCACCACTTCATCCGAGCCCTCGTCGGAGCCGATCTCCCGATCGTCGCAGCGGTGCACGGTTGGGCCGCCGGCGCGGGGATGAGTTTGGTGACGCACAGCGATGTAGCCATCGGTGGCACATCCAGCAAGATGCGTCCGGCCTACATCGGGATCGGCCTCAGTCCGGACGGCGGCCTCACGTGGTCGCTCCCCCGGGTCGTCGGAGCCGCCCGTGCGCGCGACATCATCTTGACCAACCGGATCGTGGACGCGGCCGGTGCACTCGAACTGGGTTTGCTCTCACGCGTCGTCGAGGACGACGAGGTTCTGGCGACCGCAGAAGCCGCTGCATCCGCGATCGCGGCCGGTCCGTGGCGGGCGTTGTCCGCCACCCGGGCACTTCTCACGAACTCCCCGACATCCACGCTGAGCGATCAGCTCGATGCCGAGGCCGCATCGATATCGGCACTGTCCGGCCAGCCCGACGGAGTCGAAGGCGTCGACGCGTTCGTCGGCAAACGCAAGCCGGACTTCTCTTCCATCAACGGCAAGTAGTCGCCGGTACCGGACTTGCTGTGACGCTGCTGTCACGGCAGGCGCCAGTCCACCTCATCGGCGCCCTGTTCGGCGAGCGCTGCATTGGCACGCGAGAACGGCTTCGACCCGAAGAATCCGCGACTTGCCGACAGCGGCGACGGATGGGGAGACGTGATCGTCGCGACCCCGGGCAACCAGGGCGCAAGTGATGCGGCATCTTTCCCCCACAGAATCGCGACCAACGGCTGATCTCGGGCCGCCAAGGCCTTGATGGCGCACTCGGTGACTGCCTCCCACCCCTTGCCGCGATGGCTCGCCGGGGTTCCGGGCGCGACCGTGAGAACCCGATTGAGCAGCAGTACCCCTTGATCTGCCCAGGGCGTCAGGTCCCCGTTCGACGGTCGCGGAAATCCGAGATCGGAACCGTACTCGGTGAAGATGTTCCCCAGGCTGCGAGGAACCGGTCTCACCTCCGGTGCCACCGAAAAGCTCAGTCCCACGGCATGTCCGGGCGTCGGGTAGGGATCTTGGCCCACCACGAGAACTCTCACCTCGTCGAAGGGACGGGTGAACGCACGCAGGACGTTGGGCCCCGACGGCAGATACGTTCGCCCTGCGGCCAACTCGGCACGCAGGAACTCGCCCATCCGCGCGACATCGTCGGCCACCGGTTCGAGGGCTTTTGCCCAGCCCGCGTCCACGAGTTCGGACAGTGGTCGCCCGTCGGACATATCGCTCCTCACCGTGGGAAAGTGCCGATCACCTAGTCGAGCCGCCTCAGGGCGGTTCGATAGTAGGCGGCATTGTTGGCATACAGATCGACGTTCAGGTCGATGTGACCTTCCGGAACCTGGTAGCCCTGACGTATTTTCGCCGGAACACCGAGCGCCATCGAACGGTCGGGTACCTCGAATTTGAACGGCACCACTGCCCCGGCACCGACAATGGAACCGGCTCCGATCCGAGACCCGTTGAGTACCACCGACCCTGAGGCGATCAGGCAGTTGTCGCCGATCACGGCGCCTTCGATGTGCGCGTTGTGCCCGATGGTGCACCGCGCCCCGATCACCGTCGCGTCCACGAGTGTGCAGTGGATGACGGTGCCGTCCTGGATGTTTGTCCGCTCGCCGACGGTGATGGTTCCGTAGTCGCCCCGAAGCACGGCACCGGGCCATACCGACACCCCCGCGCCGAGCGTGACGGCTCCGATCACCACCGCGTCGGGATGGATGTAGACCCCTTCGCCCAATTGCGGTTCTCGGTCGTCGAGTGCGTAGATCGCCATGGCAGTCACAGTATCGCGGGCGCCCCGGCGGTCGACCGGAGCGGTCAGAATGTCCGCCAGCCGCTATCGAGGTCGGACAGATTCAAGCCCGAGACCACCACCGACGGGCCGCTTTCAGCCGCATGCACCGACCCGATCGCGGTCCACCCCGTCGGCAGCTCACCGGGCGCGAAGGCAGCCAAGAGTTCATGGTCTTCTCCGCCGGCCACGGCCCAGCGGACCGGGTCGACACCCAGCTCGACTGCTGCCGCGGCGAGGTCGGGGGGCACCGGAATGGCAGCGGGGTCCACCCGAAGCGACAGACCCGACATCCTTGCCATCGTGTGCAGTTCACTCGACAAGCCGTCCGAGATGTCGGTCATCGCGTGCACGCCCGACTCCGCCGCGGCCAGGGCCAGCTGCAGGTGCGGTTTCGGAACGCAGTGCGCGGCAACAAGATCGGCGAACTCATCGACGCCTGCCAGCAGGAGAGCAAGGCCCGCGGCGGATCCACCGAGCGGGCCCGATACGGCGAGAACGTCGCCGGCTACCGGTGTGGAGAGTCGAACCGGTGCGCGGTCGTCCATCGCACCGATCGCCGTCACCGCGATCACCAGTTGATCGCCCGCGGTGAGATCGCCACCGACGACCTGCGCCCCGTACCGCGCTGCGGCCTCACGCATTCCGTCGCGGACACCGACCAGTGTTGTGGTGGGGGTTCGATCCGGGCACGTCAGCGACACCACAAAACCGGTGACCCTGGCGCCCATCGACATCACGTCGGCGGCATTGGCCACCACCGCTTTGGCGCCCACCTGACGTGGCGTGCTCCAGTCGAGTCGAAAGTGCTGTCCGTCGACGAGTGCATCGGTGCTCACCACCACCGGTCCGCTGCCGACGAGAACCGCGGCGTCATCACCCGGGCCCAAGATCACCCCATCTGCAGGAGCGGAGTCGTTCTGTGCGGTGAACAACGCGATCAGCTCGTGCTCACCGACGTCGCCGACCGTGCGGACGGGATCGCTGGACAGGTTCCCTCACCGCCCCTCTGTTCATCTCGAGTCTGTTGATTGGCCTCTGAGCACCGTTGTCGGTGAGAATATGTGCCAGTGTATTTGGGTCAGCCACCGGTTGATCGCAGTCGCCAGCGAAAGGAACGCCGTGGTTCAGGCATACATACTGATCCAGACCGAGGTCGGAAAGGCCGCCGTGGCAGCGGCCACCATCTCGGAGATCGACGGCGTCGCCTCGTCGGAGGAGGTCAGCGGCCCTTACGACGTCATCGTGCGCGTGGATGCGACCGATGGGACGCACCTCACCGAAGCGGTGGTACCGAAGATCCAGCAGGTCGAAGGAATCACCCGGACGTTGACCTGCCCGGTGGTGACCGGTACGCCGAGGCAGGGGTGAGCGACTCGTCGACACGCCGGCTCAGTCCGGCCGTGATCGCCAGCATCGTAGCGATCCCGGTCATGGTGATCGTGGGGTTCATCACCTATGCAGTGGTCGGCACAGACGGTGCAACCTCCGACGACACCCCGCTGAAGACGATGGCAGCGCCCGAAAGGGACTCTCCGGAGTGCGCGAAACTCATTGCCGCCCTTCCCGAGAGTTTTGAGGGATTCGGTAAGCGAGAGACCGCTGCGGACGGCCTGGTGACCTGGGCGCCGGGCGACCAGGTGGCCGGACCCGTCCAGGTGCGTTGCGGAGTCGATCGGCCCGAATCGCTCTCGCCGACCTCTGGTTTGCAGGTCGTCGATCCGGTGCAGTGGTTCTCGGTGTCGGCGACAACCGAGGCCAAGGGCTTCCTCTGGTACGCCGTCGACCATCGGCCCTACGTGGCCATCTGGCTACCCGAGAACGTCGGAAATGGCCCCATTCAACAGGTTTCGCAACTGATCGACCAGAACCTCACGAGCGCACCCATCGATCTGGGCGGCTGAGGACGTCACGTCACTCGGGCTTGGTCCGCCGGCCGAGCAGTGAATAGATGGCCTCGGTGACCGTGAGGCCCTCGTGGCAGACCTGGTGAACCGCTTCGGTCAAAGGCATGTCCACACCGTGTTTCTCGGCCAGTGCCCGTACCGACGTGCACGACTTCACACCCTCGGCGACCTGACCGTTGGTGGCTTCTTGAGCCTCTGCCAGAGTCTTGCCCTCCCCCAGCCTGCTGCCGAAAGTGCGATTGCGCGACAGCGGCGAGGAGCATGTGGCGACGAGATCGCCGACCCCGGCCAGCCCGGCGAGTGTTTCCGGTCTCGCCCCCAGCGCGACCCCCAAGCGGATCGTCTCGGCCAGACCGCGAGTGATGATCGATGCCAGGGTGTTCTCCCCGAGGCCGACACCGGACGCCATCCCACATGCGAGGGCGATGACGTTCTTGACCGCGCCCCCGATCTCGCAGCCGACCACATCCGTGTTGGTGTACGGCCGAAAATATCTCGTACTGCACGCCTTCTGGATGTCGCGCGCCCGGGACTCGTCCTCACACGCGACCACGGTCGCGGCGGGTTGGCCGACTGCGATCTCGCCGGCGAGATTGGGCCCCGACAGCACCGCGACGCGATCTGAGGCGGCACCGGTCACCTCGGCGATCACTTCGCTCATCCGCAGCAGCGTCCCGGTTTCCACGCCTTTGGACAACGACATCAGGGTTGCGGTGTCGGCGAGGTGCGGCAGCCAGGTCTGCATACTCGCGCGCAGCGACTGGGAGGGCACGGCACAGACCACCAGGTCGGCACCCGCGAGAACCTCGGCGAGGTCGGCGCTGGCGCGCAGGCCCTCGGGCAGAGGTACCTGTGGCAGGTAATCGGGGTTGGTGTGGGTGCGGTTGATGGCGTCCGCCAGTTCGGGCCTCCTCGACCACAAGACCGTCGGGGTGCCCGCGTCGACCAACACCTTGGCCATCGCAGTGCCCCACGAACCCGAGCCCATCACGACCGCCTGCATCACGCCACCACCTTCTCCATCGTTCTCTGCCGTCCGACTGTGTCGACATCCGCTGCCCGGACCGACCCGATTCTCTCGAACGGTCCAAGACTAGAGGCCACGGAGGTGGTGGGGTGCCTTTTCCCCCCGCGACCACCGGCGACCATGATGGAGGTCATGGATACGCGATCGATCGCAGTCGTCATCGCGGTCAAAGAGCTGAGCGCAGCCAAGACACGGCTGTCGCCGGGCGTCGACGGCAACGCCCGACGCCAACTGGTGCTGGCCATGCTGACCGACACCCTCGCAGCGGTGCGAGCCGCGGGACTCGATCAGGTGGTGGTGGTCAGTCCCGACACATCGGTGGCCGAGGCGGCGCAGGCGAGTGGCGCTCGCACTGTGGTGGACCGCGGCGACGTGCTCAACGGCGATGTTCTCAACGCGGCGTTCGCGATCGGCATCGACCACGCTCTGTCGTTGTGGCCCGGCAGCCGAATCATGGTGCTGCAGGCCGATCTCCCCGCCGTGAGGCCCGAGTCGCTCACGGCCGCCATCGACCGGTCCGCGGATCTGGAGCGGGCCTTCATCGCCGACCATTCGGGCACCGGCACCACCGCACTGTTCCTGAACGCAGCCGATCTCAGCGCCGCCGACACCCTTCGGTTCGGGGCCCATTCGGCCCGAGAACATCGTCGCCGGGGTGCGGTCGAACTCACCGAGGACTCCGGTCGCTGGCCGGACCTGAGGATCGACGTCGACACCGTCGAGGATTTGCTGACCGCACGACGCCTTGGCCTGGGAACTTCCACCAGTGCGGTTCTCGAACGCTTGCAATTGGATGAACAAACCTGATCTCCCGGTGTCGGGGCCCTGACAGATAGGCCATGATGGTCTGGTGAGCACAGCCGAATCAACGACCCCCGCTCCCCGGCCGCGATCGTCGATGCCGGCCGCCCCGCCGGCAGCCACCGCCGCCCCCACCGCCACAGCGGACCTTCCCGAAGACCGTTACCTGAACCGGGAACTGAGTTGGCTCGATTTCAACGCCCGGGTTCTGGCGCTGGCAGAGGACACCTCGCTGCCCTTGCTCGAGAGGGCAAAGTTCTTGGCCATCTTCGCCTCGAACCTCGACGAGTTCTTCATGGTGCGTGTCGCCGGGCTCAAGCGCAGACACGAAACCGGCCTGTCGGTACGGTCGGCCGACGGGCTGTCACCGCGCGAGCAGCTCGCACTCATCGCACAGCGCACACAGGTGCTGGCCGAACGCCACGCCCGAGTCTTCCTCGACTCGGTCCGCAAGGCTCTGGCGGACAACAACATTCACGTCATCACCTGGGACCAGTTGACTGACGACGAGCGCCGCCGGATGGCCGAGTACTTCCACGAAGAGGTCTTCCCGGTTCTGACGCCACTCGCGGTCGACCCGGCGCACCCGTTCCCGTACATCTCCGGCCTCAGCCTCAATCTGGCGGTGACCGTCAAAGACGTCACCGAAGGCGGCGAACATTTCGCGCGCGTCAAGGTGCCCGACAACGTCGACCGCTTCGTTCAGGTCGATCGGTTCATGCCGCCGGAATTCCGGCAGAACTACGCGAAAACCGCCGACACCCCGGCGAAAACGGTTCTGCTGCCGCTGGAGTATCTGATCGCAGCTCACCTCGATCAGCTGTTCCCCGGGATGGAGATCGTCGAGCACCACGCTTTCCGCATCACTCGCAACGCGGATTTCGAGGTGGAGGAAGACCGCGACGAGGATCTCCTGCAGGCACTCGAACGAGAACTGGCGCGGCGACGTTTCGGTTCGCCGGTGCGCCTCGAGGTCGCCGACGACATGACCGAGCACATGCTCGAACTGTTGCTGCGTGAGCTCGACGTCGATCCGGCAGACGTCATCGAAGTTCCCGGGCTGCTCGACCTGTCGAGTCTGTTCCAGGTGGCCGCCGTGGACCGTCCGGCTCTCAAGGACCCGCCGTTCGTCCCGGCCACCCACCCGGCTTTCGGTGAGCGCGAAACACCCAAGAGCATCTTCTCGACCCTGCGTGACGGCGACGTCCTGGTCCATCACCCGTACGACTCGTTCTCCACGAGTGTGCAGAGGTTCCTCGAGCAGGCCGCGGCAGATCCCCAGGTGCTGGCGATCAAGCAGACGCTGTACCGCACCTCGGGCGACTCCCCGATCGTGAACGCATTGATCGACGCCGCCGAGGCCGGCAAACAGGTTGTCGCGCTTGTGGAGATCAAGGCCCGCTTCGACGAGCAGGCCAACATCAAGTGGGCTCGACAGCTCGAGCAGGCCGGCGTGCACGTCGTCTACGGGCTCGTCGGGCTCAAGACACACTGCAAGACATGTCTCGTCGTGCGCCGTGAAGGGTCCACCATCCGCCGGTACTGCCACATCGGAACGGGTAACTACAATCCGAAAACCGCGCGGCTCTACGAAGACGTGGGCCTGTTCACCGCGGCCCCGGACATCGGTGCCGACCTGACCGATCTGTTCAACACCCTCACCGGCTACTCACGGAAGGTGGCCTACCGCAACCTGTTGGTCGCCCCGCACGGAGTGCGGGCGGGCATCATCGACCGGATCCTCGGAGAATGTGAACGGCGTCAGGCCGGTCACACCGATGCTCGGATCCGGTTGAAGATGAATGCTCTGGTTGACGAGCAGGTCATCGACGCCCTGTACCGGGCGTCGCAGGCCGGTGTTCCTGTCGAGGTCGTGGTGCGTGGGATCTGTGCGCTGCGGCCGGGCGTTCCGGGTATGAGCGAGAACATCACCGTCCGCTCGATACTCGGACAGTTCCTGGAGCACTCACGGGTTCTGCATTTCCAGTCCCTCGACGAGTTCTGGATCGGCAGCGCCGACATGATGCACCGCAATCTCGACCGCCGCGTGGAAGTGATGGCGCAGGTGCGCGATCCACGACTGACCCGCGAGCTCGACGACGTCTTCAATTCCGCGATGGACCCGACCACCCGCAGTTGGGTGCTCGGCGAGGACGGCGGCTGGACGGCGTCGCCTGCCGCGGGTGAAGAGGTACGTGATCATCAGCGCCAGATGATGCGTCGCAACCGTAGCCGGGCCGACCTGATCCAGTGAGCAAAGGGGCAGACGGCAAGAACACTGTTGTCTATGCGGCCGGCGGAGTCGTGTGGCGCGAGAACTCCGCCGGTGACGTCGAAGTCGTGATCGTCCACCGCCCGCGGTACGACGACTGGACGCTGCCCAAGGGCAAGGTCGAGCCGGGCGAGACGTTGATCAGCACCGCGGTACGGGAGATCAAAGAAGAGACCGGTTACGACGTCCGGCTGGTACGGCACCTACGCATGGTCAGCTACGACCTACGTGGACCCGGTCGCAAGCACGTGCACTACTGGTCCGCCGAAGCGGTCGGCGGCAGCTTTACACCCAACCACGAGGTTGACGAAATACGTTGGCTGCCAATTGAATCGGCTGCCGAGCAACTTTCCTTCCGGCTGGACCAGAAGGTCCTGGCAACTTTCGAACAGCTACCCGCACGACTCGATACGGTCCTGCTGGTGCGTCACGCCAAGGCGGGCCGCAAATCTCGGTACCACGGCGATGACCGTCTGCGACCGTTGGAGAAGGTCGGCCGAACTCAGTCCGAGGCATTGCTCGGACAGCTCCTCGCGTTCGCGCCCACGCACGTGCACTCCGCTGACCGCGTCCGGTGCGAGCAGACAGTGGCACCGCTTGCTGATGAGCTGGGTGTGTCGATCATCAGTGAACCCAGCCTGGCCGAGGAAGCGTTCAACGAAGATCCCAAACCGGGTCGACGGCGGATCCGAGAGATCGGTTGCGAGAGCGGGATCCATGTCGTGTGCAGTCAGGGCAAGGTCATCCCGCCGCTGATGAAGTGGTGGTCGGCGCACGACGGTGTGAAGCTGCCGCCCGCACGAAATCGTAAGGCGAGCGTGTGGGTGCTTTCTTTGTTGGACGGCAAATTGGTTGCTGCCAACCACATCGACAGCCCACTGCCCGGCAACCCCGGCATCTGATCTCAGGACGTCCCCCGTTGCCTTGGCGCAGGGGTGGCCACACAACGCAAAACAAACCCCGGCGGAGGGAAGGTCCGCCGGGGTTTGTTCGGTCTGGTGCTGGTCTGGCTACTTGCTTGTGCGCTTTGCAGCGGTCTTCTTGGCCGGAGCCTTCTTGGCAGCGGTCTTCTTGGCCGGTGCTGCCGTGGTCTTCTTGGCAGCGGTCTTCTTGGCCGGTGCTGCC
>NZ_AYTE01000002.1:0-30274 GCF_000506245.1 Williamsia sp. D3
CCTCCGGAGGCGCCATTGCCGGGCCTACGGCCACGTCGCGGTCCCCGGCTGGTCCCGGGCGCTGCCGTCGCCGGTGGCCGCTACCGTCTGCTGCAGCACCACGGTGGCGCACGCGGACTCCAGTTCTGGCAGGCCCGTGACATCAACCTGGACCGCGACGTCGCCCTGACGTTCGTCGACGCACAGCAGGTCGCACCACCACCCGACCCCGGCGTGCGTATCGATCCGCGCGATGAGGGTCCGCAGGCGGTGCTCTCGCGCACCCTGCGACTGGGACGCATCAACTCGCCCGGGATCGCTCGGGTACTCGACGTGGTGCGCGGATCGTCCGGCGGAATCGTTGTCGCCGAATGGGTTCCGAGCTCGTCACTGGCCGATGTCGCCAAGACCAGTCCGTCTCCGGTCGGTGCGGCCCGTGCCGTGCGGGCGCTCGCAGCTGCGGCCGAATCGGCGCACCGCAACGGCGGCGCGCTGTCCATCGACCATCCCGAACGTATCCGGATCAGCCAGGACGGCAACGCGTTCGTCGCGTTCCCCGGCACGTTGGCCGACTCCGACAAGTCCACCGACGTCCGTGGTCTCGGTGCCGTCCTGTACGCACTGTTGCTGGCACGTTGGCCACTCGACGCCGACACCGGTAGGGAGCTGGCGACCAACCGCTCGTCGAACGAGCCCGTCGGGGGACTGCACCCGGCATCACCCGGGGCCGGCGACCTGCCCCGCGAGCCGCGCGCCGAGCGTCCTGACGTCCCGTTCGAGATCTCGGCGGTCGCCGCCCGGGCTCTCGAGGGGAACAGCGGGATACGCACCGCGGCAACGGTTCAGCACGTTCTCGACCAGGCAACCGTGCTGGATCAGAAGACCGATCTCATCGCGCAGGTCCGCGACGATGACGGACCCGGTTCGTCGTCGCGCGCGACGCCGCGCATGCTCGGCACCGGGGGTGACGGTAAGAAGCCACGGTCGGTGCGGATGATGGCGCTGATCGCCGGGGCCGTGCTGCTCACGTTGTTCCTCATCATCGCGATGGTGGTCTGGATCTCGAACTCGGTGGGCGGCAGCAACGACACCCCCGACATCGACAAGATCTTCTCGTCCTCGGCCGGCGCCCCGTCCCCCGGCGCACCCGCGCCTGCCGTCGGGTCGGCCCCGCTCGCGTTGACCGGCGTGACGATGCTCGACTACTCCGACCAGGAGCCGGACAGCCGGACGAACCTGAACAACGTCATCTCCGGCCAGGCCCCGGCATGGCAGACAGACGAGTACCGCGGTGGACCCCGGTTCGGGAACCTGAAACCCGGTCTGGGACTGATGTTCACACTGGACCGCGACGCCACGCTGACCGAGGCCGTCATCCGTACCCCCACACCGGGCCTCCAGGTCCAGATCCGCACCGCCGACGACCCACGCGCCCCGTTCGAGGCCACCACACAGGTCGGGGCAGCGACCCTGGACAACGAGACCACCACCATCCCGATCGCCGGCGCCGGCCCCGCGCGGTACGTCATGGTGTGGCTGACGTCGTTGCCCCGCAACGACAGCGGCCGCTATCAGGGGTCGGTCGCCCAAGTCACCCTCACCGGTTCCTAGGCCGACAAGGCGGTGACAACCGACGGACTGCCCGCGGGTGCAGTGCGGTGTGAGGACGGGCTCATTCGTCCTCTGTGGGCCGCACAGACCGGCCTGATGCGCGACTATTACGACAACGAGTGGGGCATGCCGGTCTCCGGCGAGAATGCCCACTTCGAAAGACTTGTGCTGGAAGGCTTTCAGGCCGGCCTGTCATGGGCGACCATCCTGCGGAAGCGACCCGCCTTCCGTGAGGTCTTCCGCGATTTCGACGTCGACACCGTCGCCGCGTTCGGCGACCGCGAGGTCGACGCGATGCTGGCCGACGCGCGCATCATCCGCCATCGCGGCAAGATCGAGGCCGCCATCGGGAATGCCAGAGCCACACAGCAATTGCGCGCCGATGGTGGCCTGGTCGACTTCCTGTGGTCGTTCAAACCCGATCGCACCCCTGAGCCCGCGGAGATGGCCGACGTGCCGACCACCTCGGCTGAGTCCATCGCGATGTCGAAGGCCCTGCGCGCACGCGGCTTCCGGTTTGTCGGGCCCACCACGATGTTTGCCTTGATGGAGGCCATCGGTATCGTCGACACCCATCTGATGAGCTCACACCGACGCGGCAGTTCCGGTATCTGGCCCTGATGGGCCGGCAACCCGAGCTCGTGGGTGTCACTCGCTGGGGTTGTCCAGGTGCTGTCGGACCAGATCCGCAAGATTGCCCGGGTAGATCATCTCGTCACTCGACTCGATCTCTTCGGGCTTCCACCACCGATGGCCGAGTATCGAGCTGCGCTCCAAATCCGTCCACCCCGCCGAGTGGGGCTCGAACGTTCCCACATGCGCCACGAAGTAGGTCTCCACCTGATGGATCGGCTCGCCCCCGAAGACGATGTCGAACTCGCGGGCATAGACGGGCGCCGACATCTCGGTGACCCGCAAGCCGGTCTCCTCGTACACCTCACGGCGCGCCGCCTGCTCATCGGTCTCGTCGCCTTCTCGGCCGCCACCAGGGGTGAACCACCACGGCCCGGCCGACGGGTTCTGTGGATCCACACCGCGGAACAGCAGCGTGCGGCCCTCCTCGTCGATGAGGATGATGCGGGCGGCGCGACGCAGCCGGCGAACGATCTTCACAGCTCTTCACCTCTCAGGCGGCTCCCAGCGTGCCAGACCGGTCCAGGTGTCGCGACATCCGCGCGACCGCAGCTGTTCACCCTGCCGCGGCGGCACGGGCCCCGGCTGGCAGTTTCAGACTGTTTGGCTACTGTGGACACCGCGGCGGTCACCTGATCACCGCACCACTCCACGCCAGCAGTCTCCTCCAGCGCCAATCCGATCGGAAGCGAGAGACCGATGATGGCTCGGACGGCCGAGTATCCCCGGCCCAACCACTGCATCGTGCACGTCAGCGACACCCACCTCATCGACGGCGACGGCGATCTCTACGGGGGAGTGGACAGCACCTCACGCCTTCGTCAGATACTCACCGAACTCACCGGTTCCGGTTCGAGGATCGACGCGCTGGTCTTCACCGGCGACCTCGCCGACAAAGGTGATCCGCGCGCCTACGAGACCCTCCGGACGATGGTCCAGCCTGTCGCCGACGACCTCGGAGCCCAGTTGATCTGGGCGATGGGCAATCACGACGACCGCGCGCACTTCCGCATGAAGCTGCTCGACCAGGAGCCATCGACCACAGCGGTCGACGCGGTGTACGACATCGACGGTTTGCGGATCGTCACCCTCGACACCACCGTTCCCGGACTCCACCACGGCGAGATCGCGACGAGCAACTCGATTGGCTGGCAGGGGTTCTCGCCACCCCCGCCGACTTCGGGACCATTCTCGCAATGCACCACCCCCCGGTACCCTGTGTGCTCGACCTGGCTGTCCTGGTGGAGTTACACGACCAGGATCGTCTCGCAGATGTGTTGCGCGGCAGCGATGTACGGTCCATCATCGCCGGGCACCTGCACTACTCCACCACCGCCACCTTCGCGGGCATCCCGGTATCGGTGGCCGCAGCCACCTGCTACAACCAAGATCTCAATGTCCCTGCCGGCGCCATGCGCGGCCGCGACGGAGGCCAGGGTTACAACCTGGTTCATGTCTACGACACCACCATCGTCCACTCAGCGGTGCCGATCGGTACGTATGAGACTGTTGGAGAGTATGTTTCGCCGGCTGAGAGCGCTCGCAGACTGGCCGAGGCAGGGATCGTCATCGCCGACGGCCGCAGAGCAGATTCGGTCAGTCGCGTCTGAGCAAGCGTGGCCGCCTACGCGAGAGACGATGCCTTGGCGGCAGTCTCCCACGGGGCGACGATGGGGAAGTAGCGGTCGAGGAAGCTCGTGACCGTCTGCGTCCGCAGTTCGAGGTCGACCTCCGGAACACTGCCGTCGTTGAGGCAGAAGAAGTCCACCGCGCGTTTGGGGAGCATCTTTTCCATGTCCTTGAGCCCGGCGTACTCGGTGGTGTCGATGTAGCGCACCTTCGCGTCCTTCTGCACCACCGCACGCCCGGTCATCAACGCGTAATAGTGGTAGAGGGAGTTGGTCACCGAAATGTTGCTGCTCGATCGGAACGCGCTCGCCGCGGTGGCGGCGAACTCCGCGGGGAACTCCCTCTCCATCTCTTCGAGCACACTCTTGCGCAGCGGGGTGGCGGCATGTTCGAGGTGCCGAGTTGTCATGAGCCCGAACCGATCCTGCAGCAACCGGCGGTTTACCCTCGCCGCATTCTCGAACCCGCTGCGGTCCTGGTCGCTGTATCCGAGACCGATGCGCGTGGTGGCCTCGATGAACATGCTCACGCCGCCGGAGGAGAAGAACGCCTCAGGGCTGACCGGCCGACCGAAGAACATGTCGTCGTTCGAGTACAGGAAATGCTCCGACAACCCCGGGATGCGGTGCAGCTGGCATTCCACGGCCTGCGAATTGTGTGTCGGCAGAACTGATGTGTCGGCGAAGAACTCCTCGCTCGGCACGAAGGTCACCCGCGGGTCGTCGGCCAGCCAGGACGGTCGCTCGGAATCGGTGGCCACGAAGATGCGGCGTACCCAGGGTGCGTACATGTACACCGACCGCAATGCGTACTTCAGCTCGTCGATCTGCCGGTACCGCGCTGCCGACGCATCCCCTTCTCCGACAACGTAGTTCTGCATCCGCTTGGCGCGCTGGGCCTGGAACTCGGCCGACGAACCGTCGACCCAGGAGAAGACGATGTCGATGTCGAAGTTGATGTCGGAGGCATGGCCGGCAAACATGTTCTCGATGGTCGGCCACGTCTTGCCGAACTTGTCCACCGTGCCGCGCACCGCTTCTTCTTTGCGGATCGTGCGACGGGTGAGTGAATTCTCGATCGGGAGAATGATTTCCGACGGCGTGAACGACCACAGCTCCACCTGTACAGCCGTGGATGCGCCGTAATGCAAACCGCTGCCGGGTTCCACCCGTGGCCGGTAGAGCCGGAAGATCCGCGCCTTGGACGACGCCGACAGACGTCCGTCGCCGACGAAGACCGCCTTACCGCGTTCTGCGTCAACGGTTTTCGAGTAGAACGGTTCGCGTTCGCAGGCGTCCGCGAGAGCTCGTGTCATCGCTTTGCGGTTGGTCCATGCCACCGCGATCACCGGACGTTCGTCGTTCCCGCGCACAAGCAGGTATTCGATCTGCGCGTCGTCGAGGACATCGCGGATGAACAGCAGATCCTCGACCATCGCCTGGTGAGGTGTGGTCGAGGTGATGGTCAGCGCGTATCGACCCTCGAACCCGACGACGTCGGGCCGCTCCCGGAGCCGTGCGACCGAGGCCGGTGACTCACGAAGGACGGCCTCCGGTTTGTCGAGCTCCGGAGGAACGAGGTAGATCTCATGTGGCGCAGACGACAGAGTGATGTGACGATCCTTCCGGGGAGCACAGCCGAGAATTCCCCGCCGATCGGTCAAGTCTAATGCTCTCGCCGGTCAACCCCGTCCGCTGCTCGGTCCGGTGGACCCATCAGCGCCGGTCACGGCCCTTTTTGACGCGTTGTCATACAAACAGATGCACTTGCATCTGGTCTCGCACGCGACATTGTGGTCCATTAGTCTCACTCCCATGGCCAAATGGGGGAGGGCCGGCGGTGACGTGCGGACCGATGGGGAATTGCTTGCAGCGCATGTGCAGGGGGACAGGGATGCGTTTGCGGTTCTGATCACCCGCCATCAGAGCTATCTATGGGCAGTTGCCCGCCGCACCTCGCATTCCGACGAAGACGCCGCCGACGCACTGCAAGAAGCCCTCCTCAACGCCCACCGCATGGCCCATCGGTTCCGCGCCGACGCCAAGGTCACATCGTGGCTGCACCGTATTGTCGTCAACGCATGCCTGGATCGTATCCGTCGCAACAAATCTCGGCAGACCGTTCCTCTACCCGAGTTCGACATCGCACAACTCGCCGATCCCCATGACCGCACCGGCACCGTCGACCTGTCCATGTCGATCGGCCGTGCGCTCGACTCTCTGCCTCCCGAGCAGCGTGCGGCGATCGTTGCCATCGATGTCGAGGGTTACTCGGTGGCGGAGGCGTCCGAACTCCTCGGGGTTCCCTCCGGGACCATCAAGAGTCGTTGCGCGCGCGGCCGCGCGAAGTTGGCGGTACTGCTGGGACACCTCCGTGACACTGCCGACGAGGCCCAGGGGTAGTCCCTCCCTTCACCAATCCTGGCCACGTCTTCCGCGCTGGGCTGATCCGGACCGTCTGTGGCATCCACGCGAGACCGTGCGGTCTACTGGTCCGATGGGCTTCACACGCGCCGAACTCGAGTCGTATCGCGATGCCGTCGTCCCCGATCTCATCGGGCCCGACTGCAAATTGTTGTTCGTCGGGATCAATCCCGGACTGTGGACGGCGGCGACCGGCGCACACTTCGCCCGGCGCGGCAATCGTTTCTATCCCGCTTTGTGGCGAGCCGGGATCGTCGATCGATTGATCGATGCGTCGGCGGGCATGAGCGATGACGATCGGGCCCTGTTGCTCGACCGGGGGATAGGCATCACCAACGTGGTCCCGAGGGCGTCTGCGCGGGCCGACGAACTGACCACCGAAGAACTGGTCGAGGGCGGCCGCAAGCTGACCGAGACGGTCACCCGCGTGCACCCGAAGGTCATCGCGGTCGCGGGAATCACGGCCTACCGCACGGCTTTTGGGGACAGCAAGGCAACTGCCGGACGGCAGGACCTTACGATCGGCGACACGGTGGTGTGGGTTGTACCCAACCCGAGTGGTCTCAACGCACACCACACCGTCGACACCCTTGCGGAGGCCTATCGGGCCGCGGCGGTGGAGGCGGGCGTGGTCCAGGAAAGTCGGCAATAAAAGACAGTGTGTCGAGGGAACCGTTGCGAACAAACTGGCGTCCTAGCTTTCACATCAAGAAAACGAGGGAAACTGGGGTTCGAACGATGTTCGGAATCGGCAATCGGCGCCACACTGACCGCGAACTGCCAGAACCGCCGTACCCGCTGGACATGATCGCCGACCTCCACGCCGGCGTCTATCCCGACGAGGTCGCCGATGCCTTGCGCGCAAAGGTGTTCGACGACCCGGATTCGATGACCATCTGGAAAGCGCTGGACGCCACCACCGGCGAACTGGCTTCTACGCCGGTCGTCGAGGAGCCGTTGCCCGCCTACGCGCAACACAAGCTCGACCAGGCGCTCCACATGATGGCCGCTGACCATCACGACGCACCTACGCAGGCTGTCACCCCACTCAGGCGGCATCGTGGTGCCATTCTGCTATCTGCTGTTGCCGCGGCGGCAGCAGTGGCTGCGATCGCTGTCGCGACCACTTTTGCCTTCAGCGGACGCTCCGAACCTGCAATCGCCGAACAGAACGCTCCCACCCCCACTTCGATTGCCGCGCCTTCGGATGCCACCCTGCTCAGTGCGCTCGGCCAGTCCGCCGACACCGCGTTCGGCGACCTCGCCCAGCGCGACCGATGTCTGGCGGCCAATGAGATAGAGCCGGCCACTCCTGTGTTGGGTACGAGCTCAATTCAAGCCGGTGGCGGCCCTGCGGTGGTGATATTGCTCAGCACGGGTATGGCGGGACGGTTCGATGCGCTGGTGGTCGGAGCCGACTGCGACACGGCCAATCCGGCGACGCTCAGTCGCACCACCATCGGCAACAAGTGACGCCACGGCAGCTGCCGCGATGAGTCCCACCGGCAGCACCGCCAGATGCCCCGTTCCCACCGACCACACCACCGGTCCCGTCGCTGCTGCGGCTGCTGTCCAGACGCCCGCCCGTACGCCTGACATTGTGCGAAAGCCGAGGTCGTAGGTGTGTCGCCGGGTCGGCGGCACCAGATGCATCAGGGCCGTCGCAAGCAGGATCGACCCAATCAGATCGCTGGGCCGGTGCCATCCCCAGACCATCAGGTCCTGACCGACAAGCGTCAACCAACCGACTCCGAGGATCGCCAAGACCGGGGCCACCCATCTCGGAGCCGCTCGTACGATGGCCGCCACACATCCGGCAGCTGCAGCGGCGTGCCCACTCGGGAAAGTGTTCGACAGCCAGTCGAGTCCGACGAAGTCGGGGCGCAGCAGCACCTCGTCCCGCAGGAATTGTGCCAGCAGGATCCCGGCGATCGGCAACAGCAGCAGAGGCAGCAGACTCCAGCGCCGCCCCGCGACAATGCCCAGACCGATGATCAGGGCCGCCGCAACAGTCCACAGTCGGTAGTCGGTGATGGATCCCAGACCGACCATGTGGGGCAGGTCAGCATTCGCCCCGGTGCCGCGGAGGGTCAAGTAGGCCTGCTGGTCGAGATATTGACCCCACTGGGTACGGACGGCCAGTAGGTATACGGCGCCCATGGCAATCGTCAGCGTCGCCGCCCATGCGAGCGGAGGCCATGTGGAGAGTCGCGAGGGTCGCAAGAGCATGGCTCCATCGTGCCGAACATTTCTGGGAGCTCTCACAGGGTCTGCGGATCTGTTCCGGGAACAGATCCCTTTAGGCTGGTGTTGTCCATCGCGGGTGAAGAAAACGTCAAGGCTTCGCGACAGCGGAGCCCACCGCCTCACCCCGACAGGCCACGAGCCCAGGTTGAACCACCGTAAGGAAGTAGAGCACCGATGACCTCAGCAGGTACCGAGACCGTCCACGACGTGATCATCATCGGATCAGGACCGGCCGGATACACAGCAGCCGTGTATGCCGCACGTGCCGAACTCTCTCCGGTGGTCTTCGAGGGGACCCAGTTCGGTGGTGCGTTGATGACCACCACCGAGGTCGAGAACTTCCCGGGATTCCAGAAGGGGATCCAGGGTCCCGAACTCATGGACGAGATGCGTGAGCAGGCCATTCGGTTCGGTGCTGATCTGCGCATGGAAGACGTGGATGCGGTCCGCCTCACCGGCGAGATCAAAGAGGTCGACGCCGGCGGCGAGACCCACCGGGCGAAAGCCGTCATCCTCGCCATGGGCGCCGCAGCGCGCTACCTCGACATCCCCGGCGAGCAGGATCTGCTCGGCCGAGGTGTGTCGGCGTGTGCCACCTGTGACGGCTTCTTCTTCCGTGACCAGGACATCGCCGTCATCGGCGGCGGTGACTCTGCCATGGAGGAGGCAACCTTCCTCACCAAATTCGCACGCAGTGTCACCGTCATCCATCGCCGCGAGGAGTTCCGTGCCTCACGGATCATGCTCGAGCGTGCCCGCGCGAACGACAAGATCCGCTTTGTGACCAACGCGACCATCGGCCGCGTCCTGGGCGAGACGTCGGTCACCGGCCTGGAATTGGTGGACACCGTCACCGGCGCCACCTCGCAGATCGATGCCACCGGCATGTTCGTGGCCATCGGCCACGATCCACGCAGCGCGCTGGTCAAAGACCAGGTCGACCTCGATCCGGACGGCTACGTGCGGGTTCAGGGCCGCACCACGTACACCTCGCTGCCCGGCGTATTCGCCGCCGGCGACCTGGTGGACCACACCTACCGGCAGGCCATCACGGCCGCCGGCTCGGGTTGTGCTGCCGCCATCGACGCCGAGCGCTGGCTGGCCGACCAGAACGACATCAGCCCGCTCGAGGTCCCCGAGGCGGCCGGCGTTCAGGCCTGACCGCTCGAACCGACCGGTTCGACCGAACCGGCCCCCATAGACGAACCAAAGGAGATCAAAATGGGTGCAAACACCGTTGCAGTGACAGATGCCACATTCAAGGAGGAAGTGCTCGGTGCCGGCAAGCCGGTACTGGTCGACTTCTGGGCCACCTGGTGCGGACCGTGCAAAATGGTCGCTCCGGTGCTCGAGGAGATCGCCGGGGAGAACTCCGACAAGCTCACCGTCGCCAAGCTCGACGTTGACCAGAACCCAAATGTCGCAAGGGATTTCCAGATCATGTCGATCCCCACGATGATCCTTTTCGAAGACGGCAAGCCCACCAAGACCATCGTCGGGGCGAAGGGCAAAGCTGCGCTTCTCCGCGAACTCGACGGTGTTCTCGGCAAGTAGTCGTCCCTGATCAGCAGCCCCCTCGCCGGCGGTCACGTACCAGTACTGAGATGATTACGGTCATCAAATTGGTACGTGACCGTATTGGCTCTGACGGCGGATTGCTGAGACACTCGTAGCTGACTCGGAGCCCTGCGCTCCGAAAACCACGCCGAGCGCGGTACCCCTGTGCCGCCGACGCCCGAGTTGACGCCAGAAGGGGAGGCCCCGTGACGCCGTTGTTCCGGTTGGGAGATCACGGCTCGGCTGTGGCCGAAATTCGTGGCATTCTCACGGGACAAGGTCTGCTGAACGACGCCCCGTCACCGTCCGGCCGGCTGGTCGATCCGAACGGCTGGGCGCAACCCGAAGCCGTCTTCGACCTCGCAACCGACCACGCGGTCCGGGCGTTCCAGCAGCAACGCGGCCTGATCGTCGACGGTGTTGTCGGGCCCGCGACGTTCCGGGCCCTCCGCGAGGCCTCTTACCGCCTGGGCGCGCGAGTGCTCTCGTACCAACTCTCCGCTCCCATGCACGGCGACGACGTCGCCACTCTGCAGGCGCGCTTGCAAAACCTCGGTTACTACACCGGCTTGGTCGACGGGTTCTTTGGTGCGGACACCTACAACGCGCTGTGCAGCTACCAGTCCGAGTTCGGGCTCAGCTCAGACGGCATCTGTGGGCCCGCGACCCTTCGTTCGCTTGAGCTACTGGGTACCCGTGTCACCGGTGGATCACCACACGCGATCCGCGAAGAAGAACACGTCCGCCGACTCGGCCCTCAGCTGTCCGGCAAACGGATCGTCATCGACCCGGGTTCCGGCGGATCGCACCCCGGCACCGACCCGGCCACGGCAAAGATCGAAGAGGAGATCCTGTGGGACCTCGCCCGCAGGCTCGAAGGCAGAATGATCGCCGCCGGCATGGAGACCTTCTTCTCGCGCGCGCAAGGCGAGGACCCCACCGATGAGGAGCGCGCCGAGACCGCCAACGCGATCGGTGCCGATCTACTTCTCGCGCTACGGTGCGCCCACTATCCGAACGACCGCGCCAGTGGCGTCGCGACGTTCTATTTCGGTACGCCGCACGGCTCTTCGTCCACCATCGGCCGATCGCTCGCCGGGTTCATCCAGCGTGAGATCGTCGCCCGCACCCATCTGCGCGACTGCCGGTGGCACGAGCGCACGTGGGACATCATGCGACGCACACGAATGCCCGCCGTGCAGCTCGACGTCGGCTACATCAGCAACCTCCACGATGCGACCGAGCTGAGTGACCCGGCAGTGCGCGACACCATCGCCGAGGCCATCTTGGTTGCCGTCAAACGGTTGTACCTTCTGGGGCGCGATGATCAGCCGACCGGCACGTACACCTTCGCTGAGTTGCTCGCCTCAGAAGAACTGGCCCGCTGACCACTCGCCGGTGACCGCATCTGGCGGTTGAACGGACGAGTTCGCCTCTACTGCTGGGCCCGTCGTCGCAGTCCGGCTTTCTGACCGACCGGTACTGCCGTCCGCTCGCGACCCGCAACGTCGATGGCTGCCATCACGACAAGTTTCTCGAGCGCACTCTCCACGCCGGCCTTCCAGCCGAGATCATCGTCGAGTTCAAGACGCAGTCGCGGGTACCGGTGATGAGCCGACACCACGTCGAACCCTGCCCCTTTGAGGAAGTGCGCGTCGATCATGCAATGTGGGCAGATCGATTCTTGATCGGGTTCCTCCACCGATGTGGTGTGCGCCGACCGAACGATTCCGAACGACTCGATCGCCCGGACGCCACGCCGGGTGAGATCCCCGACGACGGCGGTGGCCAATTCGTCGGCCGCGCCGTCAAAGCCCGGGTCTACCCAGAGCGACGTCAGGATCACTGCGTCAGCCGACACCGGGGAAGTGGGGAACATCAGCGAACGCGGCACGCTGCGCGGGGGACCGTAGAAGGCCGCCCCGACCACTTTGCCCGTATGGGTGTTGATCGCGAGTTGTCCGCACGTGCCCCACTCGAGGAGCATCATCGACACCCAGGCTTCTTTGTCGAACTCGCTGTCGAACTCTCCGCCGCCTGGATTCGCGGGAATGAGCTCTGGGTCCATCTCCCAGAACACACACCGACGAGTGTGCGTGGACAGTGACTCGAACCCGTCCATGGTGAGCGGCGTTATCGTTACCGACACGGCCCCGCCGCCTCCTGAACACACTCAATTGGAACGAATTCTGCCCTGAACGCTTTCCAGTTTAAGTGATGATCGGTGATCGGTTGAGATGAGCCGCCCAGATTCCGAAAGATCATGTGCAACAGCGTGTTCCACGTTCTCCGAGCACCCCGTGACGGGACTACGTCACAGTGACGTTTCATCCCGACACTGGGGTACTCAGAAATTCGCGGCTCAAAACTCATCTTTGCGCGATGATCTCCACGAGTCGTTCGAGGTCGCCGACGGACCCGAATTCGACAGTGATCTTGCCTTTGCGCTTGCCCATCGCGACCGTCACGCGCGTATCCAACTTGTCAGACAGGCGCTCGGCGACGTCTTGGAGACCGGGCATCTGCATCGGTTTGCGTTTCTGTTGAGCTGGAGCAGCGGGTCCATCGCCTCGGTTGGCAAGATGCACCGCTTCTTCGGTGGCTCGCACCGACATACCTTCGGCCACGATTCGTGCAGCGAGTGCTTCCTGTGCGGCTGAATCCGCTTCGAGGGCGAGTAGCGCACGTGCGTGTCCGGCCGACAGAACGCCGGCTGCAACACGTCGTTGCACGGGAATCGGCAGCCGCAGCAGACGGATCATGTTCGTGACCACAGGCCGCGAACGACCGAGACGAGTTGCCAGCTCCTCGTGGGTCACGCCGAACTCCTCGAGCAGCTGCTGGTACGCGGCCGCTTCTTCCAACGGGTTGAGCTGCACCCGGTGGATGTTCTCCAGGAGCGCATCGCGCAACATGTCACCGTCGGCGGTCTCGCGAACGATCGCGGGAATCGTCTCGAGTCCGGCTTCCTGACTCGCTCGCCAGCGGCGCTCGCCCATGACGAGTTGGTACTCGGCACCGCCATCTGGTTCCGCCAGACGACGTACGACGATGGGCTGCATCAACCCGAATTCGCGGATCGAGTGCACCAGTTCGGCGAGCGCTTCTTCGTCGAACGCCGTACGCGGCTGTTGCGGGTTCGGCTGAATCAAAGCCGGCGGGATCTCGCGGTAGATGGCCCCCACCGTGTCATCCACACCACGTGGATCCGTCACGGTCGGGGGAGTGGGCACCGGAGAGGTGGCGGATTCCGAAGAAATGGTGGATTCCTTCGCCGGACCGAACACGGCGTCGGACGCCGCGGAACCCATCCGGGGGCCCTCGGTGGGCCCGGTCGGGATGAGTGCCGCCAGTCCTCGACCGAGGCCGCCCTTGCGCTGTGGTGCCTTTGGCTTGCCGCCCGCGGTCTTGGCCGGAGTTTTCGAAGGGCCGATGGCCTGATCTGACTCGGACACTACCGGTTCTCCTCTTCTCGATCTGACCGCAACGCCAACTCGCGGCCCGCATCCAAATAGCTCATGGCTCCACGTGAACCCGGGTCGTACTCGATGATCGTGGTGCCGTAGCCCGGCGCTTCAGAGACCTTGACGCTGCGTGGAATGACCGTGTTGAGCACACGGTCACCGAAATGCTCACGCACGCTCTCGGCGACCTGGTCGGCCAGCTTCGTGCGGCCGTCGTACATCGTCAGCACCACGGTGGACACGTGGAGGTTCGGATTGAGGTGCGCCTGGACAAGATTGATGTTCGACAACAGCTGGCTCACACCCTCGAGGGCGTAGTACTCACACTGAATCGGGATCATCACTTCTCGCGCCGCGACCATCGCGTTGATGGTCAGCAGTCCCAACGACGGCGGGCAGTCGATCAGCACGAAGTCGAAGTCGTACCGGTCGAGAGTTTCTTGATCGAGTGCGTTCCGCAGCCGGTTCTCGCGCGCGACCATCGACACCAGTTCGATCTCGGCGCCGGCCAGATCCAGTGTCGCCGGCACACAGAACAGCCGCTCGTTCGACGAGCTCTGGACGATCGTGTCGGCAAAACTCACTTCACCGATCAGGAGTTCGTACACGGACGGGATCCCCGACCGGTGGTCGACGCCGAGGGCTGTACTCGCGTTGCCTTGAGGGTCGAGGTCGATCACGAGGACGCGAAGCTGATGAACCGCCAGTGCCGCCGCCATGTTCACGGCGGTGGTTGTCTTGCCCACGCCGCCCTTTTGATTGGCGATCGTGATGATCCGGGTGTGCTTGGGCCGGGGGAGTGCACCCGAGCCTCCGGGGGTCAATACGCGGCTGGCTCGTTCAGCAGCAGCCGCAATCGGGGTGTCCAGCGGGGACTCCTTGCGGAAAGTAGATGTGGTCTCGTACGCGCTGGTTTCACGTGAAACTGTTTCACGTGAAACGTGCGATTCGTTGGACACGCTTTGGCTCCTTCGGCTACGCCTGCTGAACATTCTGCGCTCTGTCACCGACGACCACCAACCCGCGCGCCAGAGACGACTGTCGTGGGGGTCGGGAGTAGCCCGGTCCCGCACACTTCGACCCGTAGTCTGGTGAGACCGATGCGGTTCAGGGTGCCTTGAAAAGCCGCGATTTCGTCGGCAGCAGAGGAGCCCTTCACAGCCAAGAGACGGCCGCCCGGACGGAGCAGGGGAGTGCTCCACTTCCCAAGACGATCCAGCGGGGCCACGGCGCGCGACGTCGCCACATCGGAATCACCCACCACCTTGCGTACCGACTTCTCTTCGGCCCGTCCGCGCACAACCTTCACGTCCAGTTCCAGTGCTTCAACAACCTCGTCGAGGAATGTCGACCGGCGCAGCAGCGGTTCTACGAGGGTCACTCGAAGCGACGGTTTGGCAATCGCAATAGCGATGCCGGGCAGACCCGCGCCACTGCCGATGTCGACCACTGTCTCCCCATCGGCGATCAGCTGTGCTACCACAGCGCAGTTCAGAATGTGGCGCGCCCAGAGACGATCGACCTCGCGAGGCCCGATCAGTCCACGTTCAACCCCGGCGTTAGCCAGCATGTCCCAGTAGGCCTCTGCCTTACTCAGTTGGTCGCCGAACACCGTTGCTGCCGCTCGCTGCAACTGCTCGCCGCTCTCGGCAGAAAATTCTGCGGTCACCCGCGCCTCCGTTTCACGTGAAACAACTTCCTCACACATCCTCTCGCGCAACCTACACACCGGCCAAACGACATCGGTGTAATTCGGACCCGAGAAAGCAGTGGGCCCCCGGCGAATCCGCCGGGGGCCCACTCTCTAGGTTTCGATCAGGACTTCAGGACAACAACCCGACGATTGGGTTCAGCCCCTTCGCTCTCGGAGTAGACGCCACTGACAGCGGCGACCGCGTCGTGAACAATCTTGCGCTCGAACGGAGACATCGGATCAAGCGTCTCGCGCTCGCCGGTCTCCAGCACGCGCTCAGCGACTTCGCCACCGAGCCGGGCCAGACGCTCCCGACGATCAGCCCGCCACCGTGCGACGTCAAGCATGAGGCGGCTCCGGTCGCCCGTGGTGCGCTGCACCGCCAAGCGGGTCAACTCCTGCAACGCATCGAGAATCTCGCCGTTCTTTCCGACGAGCTTCACCAGATCCGCTCCGCCGTCGATGCTCACCACTGCACGGTCACCGTCTACGTCGAGATCGATGTCGCCATCGAAGTCGAGAACATCAAGCAACTGCTCGAGGTAGTCGCCCGCGATCTCGCCCTCTTCGACCAAACGCTCTTCGTCGGTCATGTCTGGATCTCTGGTGGTCTCTTCATCGGACACCGACTCTTCCGACACGGGGTCCTCGGACACATGGTCCTTGGACGCCGGCTGATCGACCAGATCGTCGACAGCAACGTCCTTCGTCTCTGCACTCATCGAACTACCCTCGCTTTGCACTCTTTCGGGAACCGACCGCTCATGGGTCAGCGCCTCTTTTTACGACGTTGTTGGTTGCCACCGCGTTGACCGCCTGGCCCTGAGGCCGGCCGTCCGGACGCCGGCTTCTTTGCACCGTTTGATCCAGGGGAGCCGCCGGCCTTCGGGGTACCGCCCTTGGGTGAACCGCTCTTGGTCTTGTCCGCACCCGAAGCGGTCGCACCGTTGGACGAGGTCTTCGACAGGTCCACCTCGTCGTCAGTCGACGCGCCCTTCGACATGTTCACGGCTGTGTCTTTGCCGCCTGCGGCGTCGGTCTTCGACTTGCCTGCCGGCTTCGCACCGGGCTTCGGCTTGGACGACACTGCCGGCTTCGCACCGGGCTTGGGTGCGTTGTTCGACCGCTTCTCGAGCTTGGCAGCCTTTTCGGCTTCCTCTTCCTTCTCGATGTTGCCGAACACGACGTGCTGCTGAACGTAGGTCCACAAGTTGTTCGACACCCAGTACAGAAGGATGGCGACCGGGAAGAATGCGCCCGACACCAGGATGCCCAGCGGGAAGACATACAGCGCGAGGTTGTTCATGATGCGCGTCTGTGGGTTCTCCATCGCCGCCGCACTCTGTCGGGCGACGGACGCACGAGAGTTCATGTGCGTCGCAATTGAGGAGATGATCACCAGAGGGATCACCAAGATGATGATGTTCAGACGCGTGAAGTCGATGGACCCGTCAGCGCTGAACGCCACCCATTCCGAGGTGGGCTGAATGATGTAGGACGAGAGCGGCACACCGAACAATCGCGCGTCGAGGAAGTTCTGAACCTGGTCGACGTTGAAGATGTAGTTGCCGTACGACCGTGTCTCCTCAGCCGTCATGCCCAACTGGCCGAAGCCCGTGCCCATCCGGTTGAACGAACGCAGCACGTGGAACAGACCGATGAACACCGGGATCTGCGCCAGCATCGGCAGACATCCGAGCAGCGGATTGAACCCGTGCTCCTTCTGGAGTTTTTGCATCTCCTCGGTCATCTTGACCCGGTCTTTGCCGTACTTCTTGCGGATCGCCTGCATCTGCGGCTGGATCTCTTGCATCTTCCGCGTGGTGCGGATCTGCTTCACAAACGGCTTGTAGAGGATCGCGCGCAAGGTGAAGACAAGGAAGACAACCGACAGGGCCCAGGCGATGCCGGAGCCGCCGGGGGAGTCGGGGAGAACATGGCTGAACAGCCAGTACCACACCCACATGATCGCCGAGACCGGCCAATAGATGAAATCGAGCACGTCGTCAGTTCCTCACTGTTACAGCAGATTCCGGCTCACAGGCCGAGGGTTCATCAAGCTTGGGTTCCGTCGGCGACGACATGTGGCCGCGCCGCTCGGGAATCGGGTCGTAACCCGGCTTGTGCCAGGGACCGCACTTGAGCAGCCGGACCACCGACAGCCAGCCGCCGTACAGCACCCCGTATTCGGTGAGCGCCTCGACCGCATACGTACTGCAGGAGGGCTCGAACCGGCACGTCGGCATCCGCATGGGGGAGATCCACGTGCGGTACAGCTCGATCAAAAAGATGACGGCGCGTCGCGGCCAGGTCCGCACGCTCATACCTGAGCGGACTTCCTGATCGGACGACACCGACTGAGACATCACACGGTCGATTCGAGACGACGCTCGGCTTTGGCAACGGCCGCCGTGAGCTGTCGTTCCAGTTCCGGTTCGGGGCACGTGGCGCTACCAGGTAGCGCACGCACGACCACCATCGTGCTCGAATCGCATCTATCCACCAGAGGACGTGCAGCTGCACGAAGCCGCCGGGCAACCGCATGACGAACCACCGAATTGCCCACCGACTTGCCGACGATCAAACCGATCCGTGGACCACCGTGGGTGACGAAGTCAGGAGACTCGGGTACGAGTACGTGCGCGACCACATCACGCCGACCGACCCGCACCCCATTTTTCAGAGTGCGGGTGAAGTCCGATCGCCGGGTGATCCGGTTAGGTGGGGCCAACACGTGTGTTGCGGCCGGCTGCGCGGGCTGCGGTACCGTGTCGGCTCAGGCCGTCAGGCTCGAGCGTCCCTTGCGACGACGGGTGTTGACAATCGCGCGACCCGCACGGGTACGCATACGCAACCGGAATCCGTGCACGCGTGCACGACGACGGTTGTTCGGCTGAAAGGTCCGCTTGCCCTTGGCCACGGTGAAACTCCTCGTGTGACGGGCTCGCGTCCATGATTGAGCCCAGCTTGTTAATAGGTGGTCTGGTCGCTACCCCGATGCTTCGGCTCCCGAACCACTCGCGAGTGGTTCACCTCAGCCGGAATCGACGTTCGGCGACCGTTCGAGACTACTGACTCGCCAACGGCCGGTCAAACCGCCTCCGTACCACGAAGCGTGCCGCGACCTGCGGTATCGGCGGACGACACGCCTCGATCGGCCAGATTCTTGCCTTTACCTGCAACATGTGGTGATCAGTTGTGAGCCCCGGCCAATCTCTGTTAACTTCACCCAAGCTATCCACCCGGGGCGGAATCGCGACAACCCTTTCTGGGGTTCGCTGTGTCTCGCTGTTCCTCCACACCTGTGGATAACGGTGTGGACAATTGGTGACGAACCACAAAGAGGGATGACCATGCCAGCCGATTCGGATCACGATTCGTTCAGTGTGATCTGGCGCAAGGTGGTCACCGAACTCAACGACGACACATCTCCCGGTAGCTACCCCCTCTCCAAACAGCAGAAGGCGTGGCTCTCGCTAGTCCGCCCGCTGACACTCGCCGAAGGCTTCGCGCTACTCACCGTGCCGACCCCCCGGGTCCAGGAACAGATCGAACGCGGTTTGCGGGAACCGATCGTGTCCGCCCTCAGTCGTCACCTCGGCCATTCGGTGGATCTCGCGGTGCGCATCGATCCGATCGCAGCCGACGCCTATGAACCCGACCCTCCCACCGAGCCCCAGTCGGTCGCGGCAAATGGCCGGCCTCACCGCATAGACGACATCGGGGGTGGACCCCGGATGAACGGGGACTCCCGCATCGACGCCGGACCACGGCTCGACGGCGATTCCCGCAACGTCCATTCGATGGCATCGCCACCGCCGGAGACCTTCGCCGACCGCGACCGCGACCGCGACATCAACGGCGGCGCCGGTGGAGACTGGCCGAGTTACTTCAATACCGACTCCGGTTCGAGGCGCCACGTCGACTCGTCGCGGAGCAGCACGTCGGGCAATTCCAGCGGCGACTCCAGTCTGAACTCCAAGTACACCTTCGAGACGTTTGTCATCGGTGCATCGAACCGCTTTGCGCACGCGGCGGCCGTTGCCATCTCCGAGGCACCTGCCCGGGCCTACAACCCGCTGTTCATCTGGGGAGAATCCGGCCTCGGAAAAACCCACCTGCTCCACGCGGCGGGCCACTACGCACAGCGGCTGTTCCCGGGCATGCGGGTGAAGTACGTGTCGACCGAAGAGTTCACCAATGACTTCATCAACTCCCTTCGCGACGACAGGCGAGTGGCGTTCAAGCGCCGCTACCGTGACATGGACGTGTTGCTCGTCGACGACATCCAGTTCCTCGAGGGCAAAGAAGGCATCCAGGAAGAGTTCTTCCACACCTTCAACACGCTGCACAACGCGAACAAGCAGATCGTGGTGTCGTCCGATCGGCCTCCGAAACAGCTTGCAACACTTGAAGATCGGCTACGAACCCGGTTCGAGTGGGGTCTCATCACAGACGTCCAGCCACCCGAGCTGGAAACCCGCATCGCCATCCTGCGCAAGAAGGCGCAGATGGACGACATCCGCGTGCCCGACGACGTCCTCGAGCTCATCGCGTCGAAGATCGAGCGCAACATCCGCGAACTCGAAGGTGCGCTGATCCGCGTCACCGCTTTCGCGTCGCTCAACCACTCAGAACTCGACACCGCCCTGGCCGATGTGGTGCTGCAAGCGCTGTTGCCCGATTCGGCCAGCCTGGAAATCACCGCGGCGACCATCCTCGCGGTCAATGCCGAGTACTTCGACATCAGCATCGAAGAGCTGCGTGGGCCCGGCAAGACCCGCTCGATCGCCCAGGCACGGCAGATCGCGATGTATCTCTGTCGCGAACTCACCGACCTGTCCCTGCCGAAGATCGGCGAGACATTCGACCGAGATCACACCACGGTGATGTACGCGGACAAAAAGATTCGCAAAGAGATGACCGAGCGTCGGCGCGTGTACGACCAGGTGCAGGAACTCACCGCCAGGATCAAACAGCGTTCACGCCGCTGACGCCTGCCGTCGCACACCCTTCTGTTCTTCTCCTGCAGGGCGTTCTTCTCCCGCGCGCCCAGAGCGCTTCTGCGTGGCCCGCTGCTGCGTCCTGGCTGACACCTGCGTCCTGATTCACCCTCATGGATCACAATGCGTCGCTGATACCCGCCTCCACGCCGACGCCGCGGACCCCCCGAAGACCATGCCTCGGGCAACCACATCCCACCCGGTGTCCCCGCCGAAAACGACAACTCTCGACCACTCCCGCAGACTTTTCAGACTTGTCATCCCATTCCCTGGTGATCTGCGCGACTCGATCTGCCTGTGTACAAGCCCGTGGATAACTACCGAAATCTGTGGATAGACAGTGGACCGTTCCCGCGGCGCCGGGTTGTGTTCACATGTACTTCAACTTCACGCGACATCGGCCAACGTTTCGCCCCCAGGCCCGCAGACCGGCCACCAGCCAACAAGACCTGTCATCCACAGATTTCACAGGACCTATTACTAAGAAGAATTTCTCTCTTAACAAGACTCTTTAAAAGAAGGTGTGTGCACAACCCTCGTCCACAGGTCTCACAAGACCTCCGGGGACGTCGGGGCGAGCGCACCCCATCGCCACCGAATACTTGTCATCCGCTTTAGAGTGGAGACCCTGACGCCTGCGCTCGGAGGAGTTCACCGCCCGCCGGCGACCTCTTGCGCAGTGGAACGATCAACCAGAAGGAAACTGAAGACGATGAAGTTTCGGGTGACTCGCGACGAGTTCGCAGATTCGGTCGCGTGGGTTGCACGCAGCCTGCCCAGCCGACCACCGGTTCCGGTCCTCGGCGGTGTGTTGCTGACCGTGACCGAGACCGGACTGTCAGTCTCGGGTTTCGACTTCGAGGTCTCGGCACAGGTGAACGTCTCAGCCGAGGTCGCCGACGAAGGTCAGGTCCTGGTGTCGGGCAAGTTGCTGGCCGACATCACACGCGCCCTCCCTGCCAAGCCCGTCGACGTGCAACTCGACGGAACCCGCGTCGCGATCGTCTGCGGTAGCGCGAAGTTCTCGTTGCCGACGATGCCGGTGGAGGACTACCCGCAGCTTCCCGAGGTGCCCGACAACACCGGGTCCATCCCGGCCGATGTCTTCGCCGAGGCGATCACCCAGGTTGCGGTGGCCGCCGGCCGCGACGACACCTTGCCGATGCTGACCGGTATCCGCCTGGAGATCGACAACGAGACCGTGGTGCTCGCCGCGACCGACCGTTTCCGGTTGGCAGTTCGTGAACTCACCTGGAAACCGGAAGTCGCGGGCACCACGTCCGCTGTGCTGGTCCCGGCGAAGACACTCGCCGAGGCGGCTCGCACAGCCGGATCCGACGGAACCTCGGCCGTCGGCCTGGCCTTTGGATCGGGCGGGAGCATCGGTGCGGACGGTCTGCTCGGCATCCTGGGATCTGGCCGTCGCACCACCACCCGCCTGCTGGATGCGGAGTTCCCGAAGTTCCGTCAGCTGCTGCCCCCCACCCACACATCGGTGGCCAACATCGAGATCGCACCGTTGACCGAGGCCATCAAGCGTGTGGCCCTGGTCGCCGAGCGCGGTGCGCAGGTGCGGCTCGAGTTCGGTGAGGACACCGTGCTGCTCACCGCCGGCGGCGACGATGCAGGTCGCGCCGAGGAACAGCTGGATGTGAAGTTCTACGGCGACCCACTGACCATCGCGTTCAACCCGGGTTATCTGCTCGACGGGCTCACGTCGCTGCATTCGTCCACCGTCGACTTCGGGTTCACCACACCGTCGAGGCCGGCTGTGTTGCGGCCGGGTGCCGACACCGAGCCGGTCACCGACGAGAACGGCGCGTACGCCGCACCCAACAGCGAGTACACCTACCTGCTGATGCCGGTTCGACTGCCGGGCTGATCTGCCGACGACACCGCGCCGGATGACCAGGTCGGCCGGAAAGGTCAGCGCACCGAGCCACACTGACCGAGAATGAGTGCGGTGACCAGCGACTGACGCAGGTTGCCCGAGCGTTGATCCGACTCGAATCGATTCGCGGCCATCTGACCGCGAGGACCGTGACTGGCAAAGGACTGGTGAGACCATGCAGCTGGGTTTGGTGGGATTGGGAAAGATGGGCGGGTTCATGCGGACCCGGGTCAAGAACGCCGGAATCGAGGTCATCGGATACGACCCACGTCCGGAGGTCACCGATGTCGCATCGCTTGCCGAACTCGCCTCCGCGCTCGACGCCCCGAGGATCATCTGGGTGATGGTGCCCTCGGGTGAACCCACGCGGTCCACCGTCCGCACGCTCTCGGACATCCTCTCGCCCGGCGATCTTGTCATCGATGGCGGCAACTCCAAGTACACCGACGACGCGATCAACGCAGAGCTGTTGAGCAAGAAGGGAATTCGTTACGTCGACTGCGGAGTGTCCGGCGGTATCTGGGGCTTGGAAAACGGATACGGCCTGATGTGCGGCGGCGCCAAAGAGGACGTCGAACGCGCCATGCCGATCTTCGACGCGCTGCGGCCCCCCGGTGAGCGGGCCGACGGATTTGTCCACGCCGGCCAGGTCGGCGCCGGTCACTACGCCAAGATGGTGCACAACGGCATCGAATACGGACTGATGCACGCCTACGGCGAGGGCTACGAGATCCTCGACGCCGAACCCCTCATCGAAGACGTCACCGGCACCCTGCGGGCCTGGACAAACGGCACCGTCGTGCGATCGTGGCTCCTCGAACTGCTGGTCAAGGCACTGCAAGAAGATCCCGGCCTGGCCGAGATCTCCGACTACACCACCGATTCCGGCGAGGGCCGGTGGACGGTCGAAGAAGCCATCAGGCATTCGGTACCCGCCAACGTCATCTCCGCGGCCCTCTTTGCACGCTTCGCCTCGCGCCAGGAAGGCGGCTCGCCCGCTCTCAAGGCCGTGTCGGCATTGCGCAACCAGTTCGGCGGACACTCGGTGGTTCCGAAGTCGTCGGGCGACTGACCGGGAGTTGATCTGAGCAGGTGTACGTCCGCAATCTGTCGCTGCGCGATTTCCGTTCCTGGGATGAGGTGTCCATCGAACTCAGCCCGGGCACAACACTTTTCGTGGGGAGAAACGGATTCGGCAAGACCAACCTGCTCGAGGCGCTCTACTATGTCGCCGGCTTGCGGTCGCATCGGGTGAGTACTGATCAGCCACTGATCCGTACCGGGGCAGACCAGGCCCGGGTCACCGCGACGGTGGAGAACGACGGTCGTGAACTGACGGTGGATCTGGTGATCGGCGGAGCTCGCAGCAACAAGGCCGCCATCAACGGTGCCCCGTGCCGCAGGCCACGCGATGTGCTGGGGATCCTACGTGCGGTGATGTTCGCGCCCGAAGACCTGTCGCTGGTGCGCGGCGATCCGGGGGAGCGACGTCGGTTCGTCGATGAACTGGTCGCCATGCGTGGTCCTCGGTGGGCCGCGGCCAAGTCCGACTACGACCGGGTGTTGCGTCAGCGGGCCGCACTGCTCAAGACGGCGGCGGCCGCCCTACGCAGGGGCGGCAGCGACGCCGAGTCGGTGATCAGCACGCTGGACGTGTGGGACGCCCAGCTCGCCGCGTACGGCGCCCAGGTGAGCGCCGCGCGGATCGATTTGGTGAACGAACTGGAATCCCATGTGGCACAGTCATATTCGACGATCGCGCCGCATTCTCGGCCGGCGAACATGCGTTACCGATCGTCGGCGTCGATCGATGTGATCCCGGCGCATGGGGAGAAGGCCGATGTGGACTACATCGAAGCGGCGCTGCTCAGCGACCTCGCGGCGCTGCGTCAGAAAGAGATAGACCGCGGTGTGACGCTTGTCGGGCCTCACCGAGACGACGTCGATCTCTTGCTCGGCACCGAACCGGCGAAGGGTTTCGCCAGTCACGGCGAGTCGTGGTCGATGGCCCTGTCACTGCGTCTGGGCTCTGTCGAACTGGTGCGTGCCGACGGCGTCGAACCGGTACTGATGCTCGATGACGTGTTCGCCGAACTCGATGCCAAGCGCCGCGAGAAACTCGCCGACGTCGCGGCCGGGGCCGAGCAGGTCCTCATCACCGCGGCGGTCGCCGACGACATCCCCTCTCAGATCGGCGGCAGGACCGTCGCGGTGAATATCATCGAGTCGGCAGGCGTTCGAACGTCGGAATTGGTGGTCGGGTGATGACCGAGGAACCCAGCAAGGGGCAAGAGCCGGGTACAGGAAACGAGTCCGGAGGCGGCGGCAGGTCCGAGGGCAGCGGCTACGACATGGCGCGCAAAGCACTCGAAGACGCCCGGGCCGCTGCTCGCGCGGCCGGTAAATCCGTCGGTCAGGGCCGCGCGTCTCCTGGCAGACGGACAGCTGCACCGCGCAAAACCACCCGTAGATCGTGGACCGGTGCCCACCCCGACCCCTACGACCCGCAACCTCTCGGTCGTGTCGCCGGGGGTCTGGCAGGCCGTCGCGGATGGAACGCCAAGCTCAGTGAAGGCACCGTATTCGGTGCCTGGGACCGGATCGTCGGTGCCGAGATCGCGGCGCACGCGCAGCCCAAAGCATTGCGCGACAAGGTTTTACACGTCACGGCCGAGTCGACTGCCTGGGCCACCCAACTGCGGCTGATCCAGAGCCAGATCCTTGCCAAGATCGCGGCCTCGGCCGGCCACGGGGTTGTCACGAGCCTGCGGATCACCGGCCCGCAGAGCCCATCCTGGCGCAAAGGCGAACGTCACGTCCGTGGCCGCGGACCCCGCGACACCTACGGCTAGACACGGATTTGGCGAACCGGCCACGAATCCCGTCAGAACGTGGACGACGTACCCGCTGTGTCGGTCGGACTAGGTCTCATCCGAGAAAATCCGTCTGCGGACAAGTCAGGGGTGTTGCAGGGCCATTCCTTGTCGCCTTACCCAGTAGTATGTAGAGAGTTGCCCCGAACCGGGGTAGACCGCCGCATGGGAACCCCGGGAGCAGAACAGCGATGGCTGCCGGGCGCGTACCGCGTGGTGTGACTCAATGGCGATGTAAGGAGCGGACGCACTCGTGGCCGACAGCACCGAACCCCAGAATCCGGAACAGCCGGAACAGCCGGAACCGACCAAGAAGGCCCCGGCCAAGAAAAAGGGCAGCGACTACGGTGCGGATTCGATCAGCATCCTCGAAGGCCTCGAGGCGGTTCGCAAGCGTCCCGGTATGTACATCGGTTCCACCGGTGCGCGCGGCCTGCACCATCTGATCTGGGAAGTCGTCGACAACTCGGTCGATGAGGCCATGGCGGGCTATGCCTCGCGGGTCGACGTCACCCTTCGCGCCGATGGCGCGGTGCAGGTGGTCGACGACGGCCGCGGGATCCCGACCGGTATGCACAAGACGGGCATTCCGACCGTCGAGGTCGTCATGACACAGCTGCACGCCGGCGGAAAGTTCGACTCCGACTCGTATGCGGTGTCCGGTGGTCTGCACGGTGTCGGCATCTCCGTGGTCAACGCGCTGTCGAAGACGGTCGAGCTGGAGATCAACCACGCCGGCTTCTCGTGGGAGCAGACCTACACCAATGCAGTTCCGGGGCCTCTCAAGAAGGGTGCGCCCACCAAGAAGACCGGCACAACCGTCAGATACTGGGCCGACGAGAAGATCTTCGAGACCACCACCTACGACTTCGACACCATCGCGCGCCGCCTGCAGGAAATGGCCTTTCTCAACAAAGGCCTGACCATCACCCTCACCGATGAGCGGCCGGCGACCATCGAGGTCGGCGACGCAGACGACGTCGATGTGGCAGAGGCACCCAAGTCCGAGGACGAACTGGCCGAGGAAGCCGCCAACACCGAGCTCGCCGACGAAGCCGTTGTCGACGCCGAGGGCAAGCCGGAGAACTCGAAGAAGAAGAGCCGTACCCGGATCTACCACTACCCGGGTGGTCTCGAGGACTTCGTCCGTCACCTGAACAACCGCAAGACCGCCATCCACAACTCCGTGCTCAGCTTCACGGCCAAGGGCACAGGCCACGAACTCGAGGTGGCCATGCAGTGGAACAGCGGATACGCCGAGTCGGTGCACACCTTCGCCAACACCATCAACACGCACGAGGGTGGCACCCATGAGGAAGGTTTCCGTTCCGCGCTGACGGCGACCGTCAACAAGTACGCCACCGAGAAGAAGCTGGTGAAAGACAAGGGCGACAAGCTCACCGGCGAAGACATCCGTGAGGGCCTGGCCGCTGTCATCTCGGTCAAGGTCGCCGACCCGCAGTTCGAGGGTCAGACCAAGACCAAACTCGGCAACACCGAGGTCAAGAGCTTTGTGCAGAAGGTGAGCAACGAGAACCTGGCGCACTGGTTCGAGTCCAACCCTGCCGAGGCGAAGATCATCATCCGCAAGGCAGTGGAGTCGGCGAACGCCCGGCTGGCCGCGCGCAAAGCGCGAGAGTTGGTGCGCCGCAAGAGCGCCAACGACATCGGTGGGTTGCCGGGCAAGCTCGCGGACTGCCGCAGCAAGGACCCGAGCAAGTGCGAGGTCTACATCGTGGAGGGCGACTCGGCCGGCGGCAGCGCCAAGTCGGGACGCGACTCGATGTACCAGGCGATCCTGCCGATCCGCGGAAAGATCATCAACGTCGAAAAGGCCCGTATCGACCGTGTTCTCAAGAACACCGAGGTGCAGTCGATCATCACCGCCTTCGGTACCGGTATCCACGACGAGTTCGACATCAGCAAACTGCGGTACCACAAAATCGTGCTGATGGCCGACGCGGACGTTGACGGACAACACATCTCGACCTTGTTGATGACGTTGCTGTTCCGTTTCATGCGACCACTGGTGGAGCACGGTCACGTGTACCTCGCTCAGCCGCCGCTGTACAAGCTCAAGTGGCAGAAGGGTGCACCGCCGGAGTTCGCGTACTCCGACCGTGAGCGCGATGGTCTGCTCGAGGCCGGCGCCCAGGCCGGCAAGAAGATCAACAAGGACGACGGCATCCAGCGGTACAAGGGTCTCGGCGAGATGAATGCCAAGGAGTTGTGGGAGACCACGATGGACCCCTCGGTGCGTGTCCTGCGTCAGGTGACGCTCGATGATGCCGCCGCCGCCGACGAACTGTTCAGTGTGCTGATGGGGGAGGACGTGGTGGCCCGGCGGAGCTTCATCGCCCGCAACGCCAAAGACGTTCGCTTCCTGGACGTCTGACGGACTCCGCTTCCATCTGCTTCGACCTGACACGACGAAAGTGAACTGATGACCGACACCTTGCCACCGGACAGTGGCGCCGGAGACCGCGTCGAGCCGGTAGACATCCAGCAGGAGATGCAGCGCAGCTACATCGATTACGCGATGAGCGTCATCGTCGGCCGCGCGCTGCCCGAGGTCCGAGACGGACTCAAGCCGGTGCACCGCCGACTGCTCTACGCGATGAACGACGCCGGGTTCCGGCCCGACCGCAGTTACGTCAAGTCGGCCAAGCCGGTCGCCGAGACCATGGGTAACTACCACCCGCACGGCGACACCGCGATCTACGACGCGCTGGTGCGATTGGCGCAGCCGTGGTCGATGCGGTATCCGCTGGTCGACGGCCAGGGCAACTTCGGTTCCCGCGGCAACGACGGCGCGGCCGCAATGCGGTACACCGAGGCCCGGCTGACGCCGCTCGCCATGGAGATGTTGCGTGACATCGGCGAGGAGACAGTCGATTTCACTCCCAACTACGACGGCAAGACCCAGGAACCGACGGTCCTGCCCTCACGTGTACCGAACCTGTTGATCAACGGGTCGAGCGGCATCGCGGTGGGTATGGCCACCAACATCCCGCCGCACAACCTCGGTGAGGTGGCCGACGCGATCTTCTGGGCACTCGACAACTACGAGGCCGACGAGGAGAGCACTCTCGAAGCCTGCATGGAACGCATCAAGGGACCCGACTTCCCAACCGCGGGACTGATTGTCGGCGGCCAGGGCATCCGCGACGCGTACACCACCGGCCGGGGCAGCATCCGTATGCGAGGCGTGGTGCGGATCGAGGAGAACAAGGGTGCCACCACCCTCGTCATCACCGAGCTGCCGTACCAGGTGAACCCCGACAACATGATCCTGTCGATCGCCGAACAGGTGAACGAGGGAAAACTCAAGGGCATCAGCAGGATCGACGACGAGTCGTCGGACCGTGTCGGCATGCAGATCGTGGTCACCCTGCGCCGCGATGCCGTGGCCAAGGTGGTGCTGAACAACCTCTACAAGCACAGCCAGCTGCAGACCAGTTTCGGCGTGAACATGCTCTCGATCGTGGACGGTGTTCCGCGAACGTTGCGCCTGGACAAGATGATCCGCCTGTATGTCGAGCACCAGATCGACGTCATCATCCGGCGCACCCGCTACCGGCTGCGCAAGGCCGAAGAGCGGGCCCACATCCTGCGCGGTCTGGTCAAAGCCCTTGACGCGCTTGACGAGGTCATCGCGCTGATCCGCCGGTCCCAGACCGTCGACCTGGCGCGTACCGGTTTGATCGAGCTGCTCGACGTCGACGAGATCCAGGCCGACGCCATCCTGGCGATGCAGCTGCGCAGGCTCGCGGCGCTGGAACGGCAGAAGATCGTCGACGAGTTGGCAGAGATCGAGATCGAGATCGCCGACTACAAGGACATCCTCGCCAAGCCTGAGCGCCAGCGCGCCATCGTGCGCGACGAGCTGGCCGAGATCGTCGAGAAGTTCGCCGACGAGCGACGCACGAAAATCATTGCCGCAGACGGGGATGTGTCCGACGAGGACCTCATCGCCCGCGAAGACGTGGTGGTCACCATCACCGAAACCGGCTATGCCAAGCGGACGAAGACCGATCTCTACCGCAGCCAGAAGCGCGGCGGTAAAGGTGTCCAGGGTGCCGGTCTCAAGCAGGACGACATCGTCCGGCACTTCTTCGTGTGCTCCACCCACGACTGGATCCTGTTCTTCACCACCAAGGGCCGGGTCTACCGGGCGAAGGCGTACGAACTGCCGGAGGCCAACCGCACCGCTCGTGGCCAGCACGTCGCCAACCTGCTGGCTTTCCAGCCCGAGGAGCGCATCGCCCAGGTCATCCAGATCAAGAGTTACGAGGATGCGCCCTACCTGGTGCTCGCGACCCTCAACGGACTGGTGAAGAAGTCGCGTTTGGTGGACTTCGACTCCAATCGCTCCGGCGGCATCTTTGCGATCAACCTGCGCGGTGAGGACGAGTTGGTCGGCGCACAGTTGTGCAGCGCCGACGACGACCTGCTGCTCGTGTCGACGAAGGGACAGTCGATCCGCTTCTCGGCCACCGACGACGTCTTGCGTCCGATGGGTCGGCAGACCTCTGGTGTCCAGGGCATGCGGTTCAACGACGATGACCAGTTGTTGTCGCTGAATGTGGTCCGCGAGGACACCTACCTGTTGGTCGCGACATCGGGTGGCTACGCCAAGCGCACCGCCATGAGCGATTACCCCGTGCAGGGTCGCGGCGGCAAGGGCGTCCTGACGATCCAGTACGACAAACGCCGCGGCGCGTTGGTGGGCGCAGTGATCGTCGACGACGACAGTGAGCTCTATGCGATCACCTCCGGGGGAGGCGTCATCCGCACCGGTGCGCGGCAGGTTCGCAAGGCCGGACGCCAAACCAAGGGCGTCCGCCTGATGAACCTGGGCGAAGGAACTACGCTCTTGGCTATTGCCCGCAATGCCGACGAGCCGGATGAACCGGCTGACACGCAGAACGGGCCGGCCGGCAAGAAGTAGCTGAGGCGAACGCAAAGGAACGCATGAGCACAACTGACGAGCCCAACGAACCCAAGGTCGCGGGCGAACCGAACGGCACCAGTGGGCCGCCGAAAGGTCCGCAGGGATCGTCGGGCAGCGGTGGTGAGCAGGACACGGCGACCTCCGCCGCGGCGAACTCCTCGGCCAACGGCGCACGTCCTTCGGTGTCAGTGCAGGATCAGGCGCCGCGGCCGGACGCGGGTCAGGGTCAGGCCCCGGCACAGGGTCGGCCTCCCGGCAACGGGACCGGCCCCGGTGGCGTGCCTCCTTGGCAGCGTGCCGGCTCGCAAGGCGGTCAG